>JADFHU010000049.1 GCA_022567055.1 Planctomycetota bacterium | reverse complement strand
GACGCGGCAGAACCACCGAAGACCTCCTTGGCGGACTGGGTCACCTCCCCCGCGTGGTTGTTCGCAACCGACGTCACCTCCTTCGGGGCACCCTGAGCATGGACCTGAGTCTTCGCGAGAGAGGAACCCTGAAGCTCTTTTGGGTGCTGCTCAAGGGTCGCTTCAGGGTGGAACACGCCCCGACGACCGGAGCCCTGCTCTCTGCTCCGCAACGACGCCAATGGGGCGCTCTTGTCGCTCGTCTCAGCGCCGTTGCCGGCCGTCTCTCTCGGGTTTGATTCGACCTGTGTCGGGGGGGTCTGGGATGATTTTTCCCTGACCATCGTGACCGCATGGACAGGCAGATCGACCGGTATCTTCGTCTCAATGGGCCCTTGCGGTGTTTGAGACTTGGCACCCTCCCGTGGCGGACTGACCGACTCTTTTCGCGTGGTCTTGGCCGAGCGGGGTTCGTCGGCTGCAGCAGGGTCGGAGCGTCGGGTCTCTTGGGTCCGATGGATGGGGCGGCCATCGCTTCGTGCCGCTACGTCTGCCCTCGGGGACGGGTCCGGTTTTTCTTCCCCGCGTTGCTCTAGCGAATCAATCCGCTGGTTGAGCGTTCGCTCGAAATCACCTGCGGCAGGTGCCTGCCAATCGTCGTATACGGACGGCCGCGCGGGGCGGGACAAGAGGTCACTATCGGACCGGATCGCCTGCGTAGAGTCATGGGCTGAGAACATGGATTGGGACGAAATCATTGTTCGGGAAGGGCCCGTGTCGCCGAACAGGTTTTCGCTCAATTGAATGTTCATGGTCATGCCCAAGCCCACGTCTCGATTTGCGGTGACAGCTCGGTCTCATGGGAGCCTGTCACGCGCTTTTTGATGTCACGTCGTCGGAGAGTACGCAAACCCAATGCCACAGTGCATCCCAACCAGAACGAAAGGACTGTAACTAATTTGTACTAATAAACTTACGTAGCTCTTGAGTGTTCGCCGGACCTCATCCCTGATAGGCCGTTGTCCGAAGCATGGAGAATCTTGCCGGTACAGGGAAGTTTTTGCCGGGTGGATCGCTGAATGGGCTCGGGTGTTGAGGGTGAGTGTTGAATAGGTGAACTGGGTTGTATAGAATCCTGACACAGCCCACCTAAGTCGAAAAAACTTATGGGACACAGCGCTCGCCTTTTCCGTAGCCCTCAACCTGTCCTCCGACCAATCCTTCCTGTTTGGCATACAAATTGCGGTCAAGGTTCACGTGAATCTGCGTGCGAAAGTTACGGACCTTACGTAGGAGGCTACGCATGGCAAGAACGGACAATCTGTTGAGTCTGCTGGAGGCGGGGGCCAGGGCCGAAGGACTGCGTCACAAGGCCATCGCCTCGAACATCGCCAACCTGCAGACACCCGGCTACCGGCGTGTGGATATTCGTTTCGAAGAGTTCCTCGAAAAGGCACTCGACTCGGGCAAGCCGGTGAACCCAGAAGAACTCAAGGCGGAGCTTTATAGGCCCAAGACCACAGAACTGAAGGCCAACGGCAACGACGTCAGTTGGGAGGAGGAGGTCGGCCACATGATGAAAAACTCGATTCGCCACAAGACCTACCTGCGCTTAATGAGCAAGATCTATCAACAGATGGCCCTGGCCATGGACACCAAGAGCTGAGGACTAGACGATGGCAAGCAACAATATGTTTGGCCCTATTGATATCGCGATCTCTGGCATGCGGGCACAAGGCAAGAGCATATCCGCGATTTACTCAAACGTCGCTAACTCCCGAACCACCGACAACGGCAATGGCGAACCCTACCGCCGATTGGAAGCCATCTTCAAGGCCATGGATGGCGAACTCGGCGGGGTCATGGTCGAGGAACTCGAGGAAGACATGAGTGCGTTCAAAGAACTCTACCAACCCGGCCATCCGCACGCTGACGGCCAGGGGTTTGTGCAGATGCCCAATATCAACCTACCGTCGGAGATGGTCAATCTCACCATTGCGACCAAGGCCTACCAGGCCAATGCCGCCATCTTGCGACGGTACCAACAGATTGTCGAGAACGCACTCGAACTACTCCGCTAAGGCGAGGAGACCGAACCATGATAAACACGAACAACCAGATCAACAGCATGCCGGGCCCATCCATTAAGCAAAACACTGGACCGGAGCAGCGAACCAGCAGCCCGTTTGCCGATTCAGCCCGGGACGTGGGTAAGCTGCTGGCCAAGGTCGATGACCTGCAGGAGGCCGCGGAGGTCTCGATCAAAGACCTCTTGGCGGGCAGGAACAGCGACATTACCCAGGTGGTCTCCTCGGTGGCCAAGGCGGATTTGAGTTTCAAGCTGCTGGTCGGCGTGCGAAACAAACTCATCGAGGCCTACAAGCAGACCATGAACATGCAGATTTAAGACTGTTAGGCCAAGACCGTAAATGGGCTTCCTGCAGAAAATAATGCTCGTCTGGACCAAGGTCAGCTTGACGCAACGCGTCTTGCTGATTGCGATCGCTCTGACGGCTGTCGCCGGCGTGGGGCTGATCGTCCATTGGGCCAGACGTCCGGACATGCAGTTTCTCTATGGCGGCTTGGGTGCGGAGGAGGCCGCCCAGATCCGGGACCACCTCGACGCCAAGGGTATTCCCCTGGCGATTGAAGCGGGTGGCAGTGTCATCAAGGTGCCGGCCAAGTACATCAACGAGGCCCGTCTGTCTATCTCGGGGGAGGGACTGCTCTCGAACCAGAACAGGGGATACAAGATCCTCGAGAATCAGCCCATCGGCATCAGCCCGGCGGCCCAGGACGTCAACATCAAACGCGCACTGCAGGAAGAACTGGCCTTCACCATACAGACCATCAACGGCATCGTGTCCGCCCGGGTCCATATCAGCGACGAAGAAAACCGCCTCTTTCGCAGCACGGAGAATGAGACCTCCGCCTCGGTGACGCTCGCTGTCAAGCCGGGCTACCGGCTCACGCCGGGCAATGTCGTCGCCATCAGAAACCTGGTCGCGGCCAGTGTCACAGGCCTGGTCCCGGATAACGTCACCGTGGTTGACACCCATGGCACGCTGCTCTCGAACAGTGGCGATGAACTCTTCGGGGGTCAGGCGGGGACGCTCCAAGATTACAAGGAACGCGTCGAACGGAGTCTGGAACGGAAGGCCGAAGCGATGCTGGAAGCGACCCTGGGACCGAACAGGGCCAAGGTGACGGTGAGCGTGGTGATTGATACCAACAATCTCACGGTGCGTTCGACCAAACACACCCAGGGTTCTACGACGAAGGAAGAAATTGATGAAATTACCGAAACAAAGCCCGTCACTGCCGCCGACGGACAACCAGGCGAACCGGAAGAATTGACCGACAGCAAAACGATCACCACGTGGGAACCCGATGTTGAGGTGTCCGAACACAGCGAAACACCCGGTGCCGTCATCTCTCGCACGGTGGCGGTGATCGTGGATCTCCGGCCGCCCGATGCAAATGAGGCCGCCGGTACCCCTGTGGCGCCCGTCATGACAATTGCCGATGTGAACAACCTAGTCACTCAGGCCCTGGGACTCGGCCCGGCCGACAAACTTACCGTTATCGACGCGGTGATCTACCGGCCTCCCGACACGTTAGAGGCCGACCCCGCTGTCACCTGGCGCTGGTACCTGGCCCTGGCGGAACGGGCCTCTACCGGTGTGCTGGCCCTCTGTGCCCTGCTGGTGCTGATGATTCTGCAGCGGGCGCGCAAGAAGGCGACTGCCGCGGCAGCCGGGCAGGCACAACTGGCCGGAGCTGAGACTGCCGGGCTGCTTCCCGGCGAGCCTGCCGAGGAGGGCGTTCAGAAAGGGCGCGTGATGCGCAAGAAAATCGCCGCCACATTGAAGAACGATCCTGACCAGGTCCGACAGTTGTTCGCGGCTTGGCTCCAGGAGGGTTGAGGTCCCGATGACGCTGACAGGCAAACAGAAAGCAGCCCTGCTACTGACCAGTCTGGACGTAGGGGCCGCGACCGACCTACTGCAGGGATTCGAACCCGACGTGATCCAGGAGCTGGCCGTCGAGCTGAGTTATCTCGAGGCAGCCGGGCACTGCACGCCCCAGCGGAATCAGGAGGTCACCGAGGAATTCTATGAGGCACTGCAAGAAAAACCGAAATTTGAAATCACGGATTTCCTCGACAGCGTCCTCAAGGGCACCGTGGGTGAGCAAAAGGCCCTCCAGATAAAAAGTAACCTGCAGGGTCTACTCAAAAAAAAGGACCCCTTCTTGGTGGCACAGACCACGGACTTGGAGACCTTATTGAGTGTGCTGGAGAGCGAACACCCCCAGGCCGTCGCGGTCATCTTGTCAGAGCTACCGCCCAAGCAGAGTTCCGACATCCTCATTAAACTTCCCGAAGGGGTTCGACTCAGCACGATCAGCCGCATGACCAACGTCAATGCGGTCCCGCCGGAAACCAAGGCCCGCATCGCCGAAATGGTGGGCGACAAGATCCAAAGTGCGTTGGCTGACCAGGAAACGGGTCTAGTACGGGAAACGTCCGAACAATCGATTCGCAAAGTGGCTGTGGTGCTCCGCAATATGGACACCGATATCCGTAACAATGTGCTCAGCGCCGTGGGAGACTCCGATCCCGAAAAGGCCGACTCCGTCCGCGAGATGATGGTGGTCTGGGAGGACGTGACGTCGGTAACGGATCGCTCCCTGCAGGAGGCGCTACGTGGCGTGGAAGAGGAGAAACTGGCGTTGGCCCTCCACGAGGCCGACCAAGCTATTGTGGACAAGATTAAAGGCAACATATCCGAGAGAGCGGCAGCCAGGGTAGACGAGGAGGCCTCTCTAATGAGCACCCCCAAGAAGAGCGACGTGCGCGAGGCGCGAGAGACCATTGTCGGCCTCATGAGAGACCTCAACAGCAAAGGTGAACTTGTGTTTGACAATTGATGCCCTATGGCCAGTGCCATCCGAATCCAACTCCCGCGGCAAGTCCACTCCATCAGCTTGGTGGATCAAGGAGGGACTCCGCTACCGGCGCCGGAGCCGGACAGTACAGATCCGCCCGCGGTCGAGACAACAAGCGTGTCGGCCGAGGAGACCGCGGTGCTCGTCGACGGTCTCCAGGCCCAGTTGGCTCAGACCTGTCAGGTCCTCAACAGTGTCGTCGCCAAACTTAAGGAGTTTCACGAACGGAGCCTGGCCTCTCACAGCGAAGATATCGCACGGCTGTCCATCGAAATCGCTCGCAAAATCCTGGCCCAGAAGGTGCAAGAGCACGATTACGAAATCGTGTCCATCGTACAGGAGGCCCTAAACACCGCACCGGCGCACTCGGAAATGACCGTCCACGTCCACCCCGACGACCTCGCACCCTGTCAAGCGCTTCAGCAGGAGCAACCGGACAGCGCGTTGGCGCAGATAAAGTTCTTGGCCGATCCCGCCGTCCCCCCGGCAGAGTGCCGGGTCGAGACCCCCACGGGATCGGTGAAATCCTGCATCAGTGAGCAACTCGAACAGATCAGCAACGCCCTCTTGAAAGCGGAGTAATCTATGGCACACAACCTAGCCAAAACAGAGGCAGTGGATTTCGACGAACTCTTCTCCACCCTCCGTGATATAAACACATTGACCTGCCAGGGACACGTCGTCCGCGTCATTGGCTCAACGGTGGAAACTGCAGGCCCGGCGGTCAGTCTGGGAGACCTCTGCGGCATCCATCTGCGTGACGGCCGACGCGTCCTGGCCGAGGTGGTCGGGTTTCGGGAAGCTCACTTGGTCCTGCTCCCGATGGAACACATCGAAGGCATTGGGCCCGGCGACCCTGTCACCGCCCGAGGGACACCGCGTCACATTTATTTGAGCCCCTCTATTCTTGGACGCGTCCTGAACGGCCTGGGAGAACCCATCGACGACCGAGGACCGCTGACTCGGGAACACAAGCAACCCCTCGATGTCCAGAGTCCCCCGCCCTTGGCAAGGGAGCGCATCACGGAACCCCTACCCTTGGGGATTCGATCCATCGATGGGCTCTTGACCTGCGCCAAGGGACAGCGGGTGGGGATCTTCGCCGGCAGCGGTGTCGGTAAGAGTGTCCTGTTGGGTAACATCGCAGTCTCGAGTGCGGCGGATGTGAATGTCGTGGCGCTCATCGGCGAGCGGGGTCGTGAAGTCCGTGAATTCCTCGAAGAGAACCTAGGCCCGGAGGGTCTGGCTCGTAGCGTGGTGGTGGTGGCCACCTCAGACACCCCCCCCATCCAACGCGTCAAAGCGGCCTTTGTGGCGGCCACCATCGCCGAATATTTTCGGGATCAATCTAAAAACGTGCTCTTCATGATGGATTCGCTCACCCGTTTTGCTCAGGCTCAACGCGAAATTGGCCTGGCGGCCGGGGAACCCCCCGCCACCAAGGGCTACTGCCCCAGCGTGTTCGCCCTGATGCCGAGACTCATTGAGCGTCTGGGAAATGCCAGCTCGGGAAGCATCACCGGCGTCCTCACCGTCCTGGTGGAAAATGACGACATGGCTGATCCGGTGGCCGACAGCGCACGGAGCCTGCTGGACGGCCACATCGTGTTATCGCGCAAACTTGCCGAGCGAGGTCACTATCCGGCCGTCGATATCCTGCAAAGCATCAGTCGGCTAATGACCGTGGTGACCCAACCTGCCCACCGAGAGGCCGCACTGAAACTCAGGGAGATCTATGCGACCTACAGTGATGCCGAGGACCTGATCAACATCGGTGCGTTTTCCTCGGGGAGCAACCGACGCATTGACGGTGCGGTGACACTCATCGACCGTATTCGTGAATTCCTAATACAACCGACCGGGCAACAGACAGACTTCGAAACGACTGTTCGGCGCCTGTCGGAAATCACCGAGCAATGGGACCAACTGATCACCGTGCCTGGTGGACAGTAGAGAACGTGGGTCCCCCATGAGTGTCCTAGATGAGATTCGTTTGGAGACTACAACGCGTACTCGATATCAAGGAGAAAGTCGAGAAGGTACAGGAGGCCGCACTGCTCCGACTGACAGTGGAGCTTGCATCTGCCAAGATGATCTATCTTCAAGAAAAGAGACAGCTTCATGAAACAATGACGGCGATCGGGAAGTCGAGTCCTGGCAAGAGGCTGCCACAGCAGCAGTTTTCCCTGAAGTATGCCGCATACGACAACGAACGCCTGGGGCAGCAGAGCCTGACCCTACAGCAAATGGAAGCGCAACGGAAAGAGAAGATCGCGGAGTTGGTAGAACTCAAGCAGGCCCGGGAGGGCATGCAGAAGATGAGAGCGGAGGCGAAACGAGCATTTGACACCGAACAGGAAAAACGACAACAGAAGGAGAGCGACGACCTAGCGAATTCCGCTTTCGCTCACAAGAGAAGGAACCCTAGCTGACGTTAGGGACCGGATCCCACCCAGCAAGGAGATGGATCATGAACAGAAAGAAACTGCTTCTATTTGTCATTGTGCCGGTGTCGGCGGTGGCCAGCTTGGGTTGCGGGTTTCTGATGGCCACCCTTTTCGCGCCCGCGCCGCCCGCGGCGGAGCCTAACCAAATGACGGCCCGGAACGCCGCGGAACAACTGCCGGAACTGGGGCTCGGGGCCACCAGGACCGTCCCTTCCGAGGTCCAACAGCAGAGGCGGGCTAGGCAGAATAAGCTGACGCAGGATCTCAAAGATGCCATGCGCGACATGAATGACAAACGGCAGGAGTATGAGAAGAAGACCAGGGACCTGCAAAAGGAAGAAGAGCGGATTGCAGAGGTGCGTGAAGCCGCCCAAGAAGACTTCCAGCGGCTCGATGACATGCGGATCGACATTGCCAACGCGCTTACCAACTTGAAAAAAGAGAAACAATCTCTGGAGGACGGCAAGATAAGGGTCAAAAAAGAGGAGAACGCGAATCTCAAGGTCATGGCGGGAGTTTTGAGCACGATGAAGGCCAACAATGCAGCAACCTGGATCGCCACGATGAGCGAACAAGCGGAGGGCCAAGATCCGCGGGTGAGGCTAGGTATAGATGAGGCGGCGGCTCACATCTACATGATGCAGCCCAAAGCACAGGCTAAACTCTTTGATGCCCTGATCAAGGACAAAAAAGCGGCACTCGCTGCCAACCTCGGCAGAAGAATAAATTCCATCAAACTTGAGCAGTAAGGGAGGAGGAAGGAAGTGATCAGTGATCAGTGATCAGTAATCAGTAATCAGTAGTCGGTAGTCAATCCTTGGTCCTCGGTCTTCATTCCACGGGCCAGATCGAGTAGACGCGACGGTTCCATGGGTGTCTTAAATCGGCGCGTTTATCAGACCTACAGTCCTCACTTGTGTCTCTTCTTTCCCATGTTTTTCGTCCCACAGACTCCCTCCCAAAACTCAATCTGCCTCTGAGCGGGCCAAAAGTGGGTCTTCACCCTCGAACAGCTCGGGCCAGGCACCCGAACGATTGAGTTTCCAAACCAGTTCTAATCATATCTCCCCCCTTTGTGGCCGATAAGGTGCAGAGCGACTGCATGGGTTGTGTGATGACAGGATGCGTCTGCCTGTTGCCCTGTGTCGCTTCGAAGCAGAACGCGTCGAGGATTAAGTTGCCACATGGATATCGCAACCATTATTGGAATTCTGGTCGGTTTTTTTATTATCGTGGGATCCATCATCATGGGGGGTGGAGCAAAGTCCTTCGTGCACATTCCCTCCATGGCGATCACGATGGGCGGCATGATGTGCGCCTCGCTGATCCACTTTTCCTTGTCCCAGGTCTTGAGCACCTTTTCCATCATCAAGAAAACCGTGATTACCAGTCTGCCCTCCAAGACCGAGTTGATTCAAAACATGATCAACTTCGCCACCATCAACCGCCGAGACGGCACGCTGGCGCTGGAGCCTGAAATCAGCAAATTGGACAATGCCTTCTTCGTCAAGGGCATGCAGATGCTGGTAGACGGTCAGGATGTGGACACGATTCGCAGCCTCCTCGAGCCGGAGATTTCCTACCTGGGTGACCGGCACGCCACGGGAAAGTCGATTCTCGAGTTCATGGCCGCCTCCGCGCCGGCCTTCGGCATGATCGGGACGCTAATCGGATTGGTGCAGATGCTGCAAAACCTTTCCTCCCCCGATGACATCGGCGGCGGTATGGCGACCGCCCTGCTCACCACCTTTTATGGGGCCTTAATGGCGAATCTCGTCTTCACGCCCTTGGCGGGAAAATGTGGCATCTACTCCAAACAGGAATGCGTGGTCATGGAGATGATTACCGAAGGCGTCTGCGCTATCGCCAACGGCGACAATCCCACCATCGTCAGAGATAAACTTCAGGCCTTCGTATCGCAAGGCGCCCGGACGGACATGAAGGCGACGACATAATGGCTGCCGATGAAGAGGATGGTCCGCCGGGTGCACCGAAATGGATGGTCACCTTCAGTGACTGTATGACGCTGCTGCTGACCTTCTTTGTCTTACTGCTGACCTTCTCCTCCTTCGACGACAAGTCCTTTCGCAAGATGACAACGTCGCTCTCTACCGCGCTCCCCTCGATCAGCGCGGCGAAGACCCGCAACCGGGATGCTCTCTTCATGCGGGACGAAATCGTATTTCAACACGATCGCGACCAAGGCAGTGAAAGCCCGACCGAGGATGGCAGAGTCGATGGCCATGTCAAAGAGCGTGTCGCAATCAACTTTCAGGATCGTAAGGTCTTCCTGATTCCGTCGGGAGACGTCTTTCAGTCGCAAGGCATGCGCTTTTCCGACTCCGGGAAAAAAATCCTCTCCACCATCGCCAAATTCCTTAGGTCCTATCCCAACAAGATCGTGGTGAGTGAAAACCCATTGCGCAGTCAGGACGATCCGAGTTCGCAGGGATTCAACCGTGCCTGGTCCACCGTGAGCTTCCTTGTCCAAGAGGGGCCACTTGATCTGGACCGCTTTGCCATTAGTGGCACGAGCACGGTTCCCACTCGCAACCTGCCGCCCCGCCTCAAACAGAGCCGTACCGGGCGACTCCTGGAAATCGTTCTTCTGGACAAGAACATCTGCCAATGAGGAGGAAAAAAGAAAAAAAGGAACCCAAGAACCCTGCCGACAAGGTCCCGACCTATATCGTGACATTCTCGGACATGATCACGCTACTGCTGACATTCTTTGTCATGCTGCTCAGCTTAGCCGACGTGCAGGACCCGGAGCTGTACAACAAGGGACGTGATTCCTTCGTCAGATCCATGGACAACTACGGCCTGGGTCTCATGACCAGCAGGAAGCTGGCAGGCGGGTTTGAGGATATCAAGACGCGTTACCAAGTGGCAGAGGCGGAAGATTCCGATCGCACTGTGGACGAAGAGGGTGAAAAACTACGTCGTCTCTTTGCAGAGATCGAGAAAACGATGACCACCCTCCCCGCGCAAATGAGTGCTCAACAGACCACCTTCGCGACGGTCCCTATTCGTTTCCTTCCGGCAAGCGCCACTCTGGGTACGCCGGCGCAAGCCGAGATTCGTGACTTCGCGATAAACCTTGCACAAACTGCCATTCCCAAGAACACCATTGTCTACGTCCTGGCACTGGGCGATAGGACGGGATCGGATCAGGACCGGTTCCTGCTCTCCGCCCACCGGGCAGAGGCCGTGGCCACCTTCCTGCGCAAACAACTCCCGCGGCCCTCCGATTGGGCCGTTTACAGCTGGGGCGCAGGTCCGGGCGGGGCATGGACAGGCCGCGACGGCGTGATGCAGGAGCACTCGCACGTGGTCATTGCGGTGCTCAAGAGTTGACCGTCTAGCGGATGGAGTGCCCAGTTTTTTCGGGTGCGACTCTTACACAGCGCCTAAAACTCGAACCCATCCACGAAGGCCACGTGAAAACTGTAGACATCCTCGAAGTCCTCGATGGTGTCATTCGGTTGAGCGCTCATCCATTCGTGTTCGATCAGGGAATAGACAATTTCACCGAAGTCACGGGTCGTTGTCACGCCCCAACTCGCCAGTACGAACTTGGCCATCTTTCCCCAGCGTTCCAGCGCAAACTGCCGCAACCCTTCCGCCAAAACCGAACCACAGACATGACCCGGTTCGTCACGCAACTCCTTCACCGTGTATCCCAGCCCCTCATAAACGAATCGAAAAGCAGCCGGCGTGTACCTGCCGTCCACTCTTGCAATCTCTTCAGGTGTCTTTTTCATTGGACCCATACTCGGACATGCCCTATGGGGAGCCGCAAGCTGAACACCCGTTGCCCCCGTCATTCATCGAATCTCATCTCCCGGCCGCGCCCCGTCGTCGGGCTCCAGCAGGTAGACTTCTTTGCCGCCTCCACCGGCGGCCAGGACCATGCCCTCGGAGACGCCAAATCGCATCTTCCTGGGCTTCAAATTGGAAAAGTAGACGACCTTACGACCCACCAGGTCCTCGGGTTTGTAAGCCAGGGCAATGCCGGCCAACACGCTACGATCGACACGCCCGACGTCCAATGTCAACCGGAGGAGTTTGTCCGCCCCCTCCACGGCATCCGCCTCCTTGATGGCCGCGACGCGCAGGTCTATCTTGCCAAAATCATTGATGTCACATTGCTCTTTAAAGGGTGGGATGGCGTTCGACGAATCGCCGCCCGATCCACTCGTCTCAGGGTCTTTGCTCGATTCAAACATTTCTTTGACCTGTTTCGCTTCGACTCTTTTGAAGAGGTGTTCAAAGGGATTGATAGTGTGATTTTCCAAGACACTATCGAGGTCTGCCATGGTGAGTTCGCTCAAGCCCAGAAACCGTTCCACTTTCTGAGCATACACCGGCAGTATGGGTTTCAGGTAGACAGCCAATACGCGGACCGCATTGATGACCGCGGTCAGTGTCACGCGGGTGAGTTCAGGATCGGTCTTGAGGGTGTCCCACGGTCTCTTCGACTCGACGTATCGATTGGCCTCATCGGCCAAGGCCACGATGTGGCGAACGACTGCACCATACTTGAGTGCTTCATACGCTGGGACAATCTGGGACTGCTCCGCCACCATCCGATCGATCAGGGCCCGGCCGTCTGCATCAAGTTGCCCGAGCCGCCCTTCCAGCTTTTTCGTCAACATGGGTCCCGATCGCGACGCCAGATTGGCAAACTTGCCTACGAGATCGGAGTTGACCTTGTTGACAAAATCTTCGATGCTCAGGTCCAGATCGTGCACGCTGTCGTTGAGTTTACTCGCATAGTAGTAGCGCAGGTATTCCGTATCGAGATGCTCGGCAAAGGTCGCCGCCTTCACAAAGGTACCACGCGACTTACTCATCTTCTCGCCGTTCACGGTTAGGAAGCCATGCACGAAGAGTTTCTTTGCCGTCTTGAAGCCGGCGCCCTGCAGCATGGCCGGCCAAAAGAGGGCATGGAAGTATATGATGTCCTTACCGATGAAGTGGTAGAGTTCATATTCATCGCTGTCACTGGGGGAAGCATGCTCCCCGGGCCAGAGGCGATTGAAGTCAAGCCCCTCTCGATCGCAGTAGTTCTTGGCGGAGGCGATGTAGCCAATCGGGGCGTCGAGCCACACGTAAAAATACTTGTCCGACTCGCCGGGAATCTTAAAACCAAAGTAGGGGCCGTCCCGGGAGATATCCCAATCCTTCAGGCCGGCATCAAACCACTCCTGCAATTTGTTAGACACCGAAGGCTGCGTATACCCCTGCCCGATCAACACCTTGAGCCGCTCCTCGTAGTCCGCCAGCTTGAAGAAGTAGTGCTCTGAGCTTCTCAGCACCGGCACGGCCCGGCAGGTGGCGCAGGTGGGATTGACCATATCGGTGGGACGATAGGTCGCACTGCAGACCTCGCAGGAATCGCCGTATTGATCTTCTGCCTGACAGCGGGGGCAGGTCCCTTTGATGTAGCGGTCCGGCAGGGCCATGTTGCAGGTCTCACAGAAGGCCTGTTCGACCTGCCGTTTGACAATGGAGCCCGCCTCATCGAGACGCTTGAAAATCAGTTCACTGAAGTGCTGATTCTCGGGGGAGTGGGTTGAGTAGTAATTGTCAAATGCCACGTGAAAGCGTTCAAAATCCTGCACATGCTCTCTGTGCACCTTCTCGATAAGCTGCTCCGGAGGGACCCCGGCAGCCCGAGCACTCAACATCACAGGCGTACCGTGGGTATCGTCTGCACAGAAATAGAGACATTCATGACCACACAGCTTGTGAAAACGAACCCAAATGTCGGTCTGGATATACTCTACCAAGTGACCGATATGGATGGGACCGTTCGCGTAAGGCAATGCCGACGTAACAACGATCTTTCGGGTCATGGGCTCCCTTGCGGATCACCGGACACATCCCCGGGCGACCCACCGAGCGGCTGGGAGCCAGAGTCTCGCTGCGCCTTCCCTTCCCGTGTCGTCCCACTGGGCCGGGTGCCTTGGGGAGCGGAATCGCCCCTGTGCCCCGGACCCTTTCTGTCCGATCGACCGCCTCTGCCCTGCCTTCTGCCCCGCTCCTGGCCGCCTTGCCCGTCCCGAGCCTGACGAGGGGATCTGTCGGCACGATTTGTCCTGTCCTTCCCGCCGCCGCGAGTCGGCTCTCCCGCACGTGCCGGCACCCTCGACGGGCCTGCGGTGGCCGGCGCAGCGACGGCGACTTGTGCGGGGGCCTCGGAGAGATGCTCAATGCCCCAGGGGACGCGTTCACCATTGTCCAAGAGCACTATGGCAAGCTGGGTCAGCGCCTGGGTCTCGAGGACCTTGCCGGGGCCGTCCGGGGTCATGACGCGACTGTTGTTGCGGGGTAGGCTCTTCTGAAGCTCCGTATAGGTCTTGTCTTCATAACGAAAACAACACTTGATGCGCCCACACATTCCCAGAAGCCTATCCTTCGCCAGACTCACCTTCTGCGTCTTGGCCATCCTCATGCTGACAGGATTGAGATCCTTGAGAAATCGCTTGCAGCACTGCTCCTGGCCACAACTGGCGACATCTCCTACAATCCGGGCCTCATCTCGGGCACCGACCTGATGCATTTCAATCCGCGTCTGGAACTCGTAGGACAACTTCTTGACCAGTTCTCGAAAATCGACGCGGGACTCGGCCATGAAGTAAAAAATGATGCGCTCGCCGCCAATGATATGTTCGGCGTCCACAATCTTCATGCTTAGCCCCATGCCCCCCGCAATGCGCTGAGAGGTCCCGATTTCATCTTTCGCCAACTTCTTGAGGTGGGCTTCCTCCCGCAAATCTTCGGGGGTCGCGAAGCGGACAAACTTCCCCAAGCTCTCTACCCTGGTCGTGGTGTCCGAGGCCTCGTAGTAATCGTTGGCCTTTCCGCAGGTGCAACTACACTTGCCTCCCGAATAGCAAGTGCTGGTCCCGACAATGGACCCGAGCTGCAGCCCCTTCTGAGTCTTGACAATAACGCTGGTGTCTATCTTGGGAATTTCCGACTCGCTGTGATCAAAATATCCCGTTTTGTGCATACGGCCTATTCTCACGTACATCTGCTTCTTAGCACCGCTTGTCGCTGATTTCGTGGCTGTACTTCCCGACATATTATCACCTGAATTAATGATTCGGTTTCTAGTCCCTATTTCGATAACTT
>JADFHU010000048.1 GCA_022567055.1 Planctomycetota bacterium | reverse complement strand
AGCTTCACCGGGCGGAGGTTGATGTACTGATCCAACGCAAAACGAACCTTAAGCAAGATCCCCTTTTCCAGGATGCCCGGCTTGACGTCCGGGTGGCCGATCGCACCCAGTAGAATCGCGTCCTGCTGACGCAGCTCATCCAGGCCACTGTCCGTCAGCGTCTCGCCGGTCTTCATGTAGCGTTCGCCGCCAAAGTCATAGTCTGTCAGCGCGCAGTTGAAACCGAATTTGTCGGCCGCCGCCTTGAGCACCTTCACCGCCTCAACCGTGACTTCGGGACCGGTGCCGTCACCAGGGATGATTGCTAGGTTGTACGTCTTCATCAACTTCTGCCCTTTCTCTGAATAGAGGTGATTCAGCGTTTGCTCTGTACCGCCACCATGCGGTTGATGGCGTTTACGTAGGCCTTGGCACTGGCTTCGATAATATCGGTCGAGGCGCCGCGGCCCGCATAGATCTTGTCGCCGTCTCGAATCTTGACGACCGCTTCACCCAGGGCCTCTTTGCCACCGGTCACGGACCGTATCGAGTAGTGTTCGACCTTAGGCGACAGATGGATCGCATTGCGAATGGCCTCATAGGCGGCATCCACTGGTCCGTCGCCAGTGGCGGCCGCCTGGCCGACCCCATCGGGTGTCTGCACTTTGACACTGGCGGTGGGTAGGGCGCCGCTACCGCTGACGACGTGCAGATACAACAGCTCATAGGTAGACTCAACGACGTGAATCTCATCGTTAATCAAAGCCGTGATGTCTTCGTCGAAGATCTCTTTTTTCTTATCCGCGATCTCGAGGAAACGCTTGTAGGCCAGTTCGGCTGCCTGAGGATTGAGGGCAAAACCAAGCTGTTGGCAACGATCGAAAAAGCCATGACGTCCCGTGTGGCGTCCCAAGACCATGCGAGATCCGCCCAAACCGATGGTCTCGGGGCTCATGATCTCGTAGGTCGATTTTTCCTTAAGCACGCCATCCACATGGATGCCCGACTCATGGGCGAAGGCATTGGCGCCCACAATTGCCTTGTTGGGCGGGATCACGAAGCCGGTCAACCTGGAGACGAGTTGGCTCGTTCGGTAGATCTCCTTGGTGTTGACCTGCAAGAGGTCCCGGTGGTCGGACTCGGCGTCAAAGAAATCTGCCCGGGTATGGATCGCCATGATGACTTCTTCCAGCGCGGCATTGCCGGCCCGCTCCCCCAATCCGTTGACGGCACACTCGATTTGGCGCGCCCCGTTTCGGACACCCGCCAATGAGTTGGCCACGGCCATGCCCAGGTCGTCATGGCAATGCGTACTCAAGATCGTCTTTTCGCAACCGACGACCTTTTCCTTGAGCTGCGCAATCAGGACGCCATACTCGTAGGGCAAGAGATAGCCCACGGTATCGGGAATGTTCAACGTCGTGGCTCCGGCCTCGACCGCCGCCGAGAGGATCTCCACCAAAAATCCCAGGTCGCTGCGACAGGCATCTTCCGGCGAGAATTCGACATCATCGGTGAACTCTTTGGCGAAGGTCACGGCCCGAACCGCCATCTTGAGCACCTCGTCCGGCTGCTTGCCCAACTTGTGCTTCATATGAATGGGTGAGGTGGCAATAAACGTATGTATCCGTTTCTTGCGGGCCGGTTCCAACGCCCGGGCGGCCGACTCGATGTCTCTGTCGATGGCTCGGGCCAGACCGGCGATCGTGGGCCCCTTGACCTTTTCGGCGATCAAACGGGTGGCATCGAACTGCGCCGGTGAGGAAAATGGAAAACCGGCCTCAATGATGTCAACGCCCAGGAGCGCCAACTGCTGGGCGATTTCTAACTTTTCGTGAATGCTGAGGGAGGCGCCAGGCGACTGTTCCCCGTCCCTTAACGTCGTATCAAATAGATAGATTTTCTGGTCTGACATCTCTTCTTACTCCTGCATCGTGGGGCTTGATTAGGATATAGAGATCCTGCCGGCCCGTGGAAAAGGCATGATTTTACAAGAATAGAACGTTGGTTGGAATTGGGAAATGAAAGGTTATTGCGCCAGACGGCGCAGGAGGAAGCGCAGGCTCAAATCAGCGGTGAAAGCGATCCAATTTGTTTGCACACGAGTCATAACGGAGGATTGTAGCCTACATTGTGTCTATTGCAAGAGATTTCTTGCCGGTCCCTTAGGCACTGTAAAATAGAAGGTGCTTCCGGTCCCCACTTCAGACTCTACCCAGATTCTGCCGCCCCATGCTTCTACACTCTTCCTGACGACGGTCAGACCCATGCCGAGTCTGTCTTCCGCTTCGGTGTCGTCCAAGATCCGGTAGAACATTTGGAAAATTCGGTCATGTTCTTGTTCATCGATACCCCTTCCCGTGTCGCTGACGCTCAGGGTGTAGCGCGACGCCTCTTCGACACATCGGAGCCGAATGGAGCCGGCCCCTGCACTGAGAGACTGGACGCCGTTGGCCAGGAGGTGATACAGGACATCGGTCATCTTGGCCCTGTCAAAGCGGGCGACGGGCCATGTTCCCTCCCTGAGAATCTCGACGCCCTCGGGAAGGGCCAGGCGGGAAACCGTCTCTTGAACGAGATCATTCAGGTCGACCAGGGTCGTCTCGCTGCGCGTGCCAATGGCGGAATACTGGCTGACGGTACTGATCAGGGCGCCCAGCCGCTCCGCGCGTCCCACCAAGGCGTCAAGCTGCACAGGGTCCTCCGCCTGGGAAACCGTGTCCCTCCACAGGTTGACACGCCCCAGCAGGGCCTTCACATCGACTTGAAGCACGCGCACGAACTCACTCAGTTCTCTGTTGGCGCCGCGGAGTTGGTCGAGGACTTGTAATTGCTGCTGCTGGGCCCAGCGACGTTCCGTCACTTCCTTGAAGATATCCAAGAGGTAGCGGCGATTGCCCACGACGATCGGGAACGAGCTCATGTCCACGTACATCGTGCTGCCATTCTTGCGTTTGAGCGGGACGTTTTCTGTGAGGGAATGCCGTCCCAGGAGGGGATCGCATAACTGTTCCACCACGTCTTCGCTGGCCAGAGACGGCTGGATGTCTGCGACGGTGAGATCGACGATCTCGTCGAGACCATACCCGAGCATCTCGCAGAGCTTGTCGTTGGCCAGGCAGCACCTTTTGGTGAAGCGTTCAACCAGCAACACGCCGTTGAGGGCGTTGTTGAACATGGCCAGGAACTTCTGTTCCGCGTCGCAGAGGGAGTCCTTCGCCCGCCGCTGTTCAATCCCCAAGGAGAGCATTCGGGCCACGGTGTCGATAAAGAATCGCTCGCCCTTGGAGAAGGGTCCTTCGTGCTGTTCGGGGCTTTCCTCGGAGTAGCCGATCACAACGGAGCCGAGTTTTTGCCCCCCCACGACCAAACTGGCTCGAATCTGCCAAGGAGAATCGCAGAAAGCATCGCTGTAGAAGCTCTGGCCCTCAAACTCAATCTTGGCGTTGGTCATCCCCGGGTGGGTCATCGCGAAGGGCAGCATGCCGACCACATCCCGGAACAGGTAGTCCCGGTTGCGATGCTCGAGAATGCACTGACTGATCCGTGCCAAAGCGCGTAAAGGTCGCAGCGACGAGTCTCCGCCGGTACGGTAGTCTGAACCCGCTGGGTTGTCGTTCTCTGTTGGCAGTTTCACACCCAGATCATCGGCCAGATCCGGACGCGCCATGAACTGCAGTGGCCTAGGCGGTCGCAGCCTGGTGCTCTCGGACCTCGCTGGGCCTCTCGACTTTGGGCAGTGTGAAGACGAACTTGGTCCCTTTACCCTCGACCGATTCCAACCAGACCTTCCCTCCGAACAACTCCACGATCTTCTTGACCACCGCAAGACCGATCCCAGTGCTTTCCAGTTCATCTCGGGGAGTCAAGGTCTGGAACATGCGGAAGATCTTCTTGTGGTACTTTTCGCCAATCCCAGGTCCGTTGTCTGATACGTAGAACTGCCAATACGCTCCCTCGTCACTGCAACCCACTTCGATGCGGCCCTTGGGCTTGTCCATGTACTTGACGCCGTTGCCGATGAGGTGTTGAAAGACCTGCATCAGGCGAAGCCTTTCGCTCACCACTAGGGGCAACTGATCCTTGATGACGATGTCGATGTGTTCCGGTGGGTCAATCTTGGAGATCGTTTCCGTCACCAGCGCCTCCACGTTGATCTTTTGCATGTTGCGGTCGCCGCGACCGATCTCGGAGTAGCGCAGGATGCTGTCGATGAGTTCATTCATGCGTACGACGCGGGACTTGACGAGTTGCATCTGTTCCCGTCCCTGCTCTGCGAAGACGTCGCGGTAGTCCGAATAGACCCAATCGATCAAGGTGCCGATGGCCCGCAGCGGTGCCTTGAGGTCGTGGGCCGTCACATAGGTAAAGTTCTGAAGTTCGGTGTTGGACCGTTTTAGCTCCAGAACATTGGCCTCCAATTCCGTATTCAACTGCACGATGGCCTTCTCTGCGGCTTTTCGTTCCGTGATGTCCCAGAAGATAGCAAAGATACCGATCACCTGGCCGGTTTCATCGCGCACCGGAGACTTGAGCTTTTGTACGATCAACTCCTTGCCGTCGGTGCGGTAGGTATCTTCAATTTCTTCGTCGACCCCGGTCTCCATGATGCGCTGGTCGTCGGCGACATACTTTTCTGCCAACTCCTTGGGGTGGAAGTCGTAGTCACTCTTGCCGCAGAGTGCCTCGGCCTGCATGTTCAGATCACGGGCATAACTCTCATTGACGAGCAGATAATTGGAGTCCAAGTCCTTGTAGACGATCTTCTGGGGAATGTTTGCCAGTAGCGTCCGGTAGCGGCGTTCACTCTCGCGCAGGGCCTGCTGGACCTTCTTCCGTTCCAGGACCTCAAGCTTGAGCGTGATCATGTCGGCGATGGAGGCTGCGAAATCCTGTTCCTCCAGGGTCCACTCCCGGGGCGGACCGACGTGCTCGTGACAGATCACACCCACCAACTTACCGCGGATCCGGATAGGCACGTTCAGAAGTGAAGAAATGCCGAATTTGTCCAGGTGTCCCAATGCAAATTCCAGAGTCCGCACGTCCTTCGCCGCATCATCGGCCGCCACGATCCGACTCGCCTCCATGGCCTGAAAATACCGGGGATAGTCGGCGGGATCCAATTCCAGTCCCGACTCATGGATGCCTTGGTCGAGCAGGTACATGTCCTCGCAGACCAAGCTGCGATGCTGGTCATCGAAGAGCCAGATGCCCACACGTGCCACCTCAATGGTCTGGGCCACCTCTTGGGTGATCCTCTGAAAGCTATCACGCAGATCCAGGCCGGATGCCTTGCCCAGTTGCAGCAGGGTGGCTTGATGACCGATGATCCGCTCGGTGCGCTCGCGTTGCGCCTCTTCGACCTTCTTGCGGTAGTCCATTTCGCGGGTCAACTGCTCATTGGCCGACTGGAGTTCGGCGGTTCGTTCGTCAACGCGGGCCTCCAACAACTCGTTCGCGCCCACCAGGGCTCGATCCCGCTCTTGAATCTGCCCCAACATCTCATTGAAAGAATCGATGAGCGTTCCCACCTCATCGTTGCTATGTTTCTCGGCCCGGGTAGAGTACTCCTTCTTCTCGGACACACGCTTGGTCACTTCCGTGAGGTCGAGGATCGGCGTGGAGATGACGCCCTGGACCTTGGAGGAGATCAGGTAGGCCACCAGCGATGCCAGTAGCAGGACCCCGGTGATGATTAACGCATTGCGCCGCAACATCGTCTTGAGCGGTTCCAGATCGGACCACACCGTCACCGTGCCGATGATCGTCACGCCGTTTTCGTCGTGTATTGGTTTGGTGACCGTCAAATACTCACCGGCAAAGCGGAAACCCTCGACCCGCTTGACCTTCAGTTGTGCCATGTCCAAGCTGGTGTCTTTTCGGCGATGCGTGGCAAATACCTTGCCCTGGGTGTCATGAATGCAGGCCAACACAATGGAGGGTTCGACGTGAAACGCGGTGAGCACCTCTGCCGCGTCGGCCGCGTCATCGAAGGTAAGAGCCGCCTTCAAGTTTTCCGCAATCATCTGCGCCTGGGTCTGCAGGGTCTTGACCATTTCGCGGCGGGTCTGGACATAGCGAAAGCCGATGAAGGCAACCCCTGCCACCATGAGTGCACTCAGGCAGGTCACCATGATGACGAGCACGAGCTTATGACGAATCGCCATGTTCCGCGTCAAGCCCATGAGTGCCGACCTCCATGTCGGTCTGCCCTTATCGAATGCGTGCTTGCGCATCTCTCGTTGCTCCTGCCAATGCCTAGGGAAGGGTTGCCAGACAAGTTTGATTGGAGCCCGGCTTTCGCCGGAACCCAACATTGGCTCTTGTCCGCCTGAGTCCACCTGTTCCTCGAAGAAAGGCGTTGCTCTTCTGCCCCTACAACGGCTCAAAAGGGGCCTGAATTAACTAGAATCTTGGCAGGCTGTAACCAGGGCATGGGGTGACGCCCCCCAGCGAGGTGACGCCGGAGTGCGGGTTCAGG
This sequence comes from Planctomycetota bacterium, assembly GCA_022567055.1. Classification (GTDB taxonomy): domain Bacteria; phylum Planctomycetota; class Phycisphaerae; order Sedimentisphaerales; family Anaerobacaceae; genus JAIPFM01. The sequence goes on along the minus strand of JADFHU010000048.1, from coordinate 8,067 downwards.
AGGTCGTCGGCGCCCGTCGCTCAGGCTCCCGGCAAGCCGGACGCGACGCCTTCGTTCACCTGATCACGTTCTTGGCCAGGCGTAGCAACTTGGCGCGAATCTTGATGTTGGACGCCTTGGCAGCCTTTAGATTGGCATCAAATTGGACCTCCCTGTCTTCGACGAAGAGATTGAATACCCCTCCCTGCTCGAGGAATTCGTCACTTTCCCCAACCGTCAAGGTGGCTTTCCCTCTTAGCTGCTCCAAGATTTGGGGCGCGTGAGCCTGGGCGGACGCACAGACGAAGAGGACGTGGCATGTGGCCATGAGTTTGTCCTGGGTCTCGTTGCCGCTCTTGCTCCAAGCAGGGATCACGGTGAGGAAGACGCTCCTGTCCCCCACCTTGGCATTGGGGACCTCCATCGTTCCTGGGGCCAGTGGCGTCTTGCCGACGACACCCACCACCAACTTGCCCGTGCTCTTCTCTTCGGGCCACTCGGAGAATTTCAGGATTTTAAAAACAAAGACGATCTTGACCCAAAATCTGCTGGATTGTTTGGCGGCGGCCTGTGCGCAGGGGCAACAACCGAGTAGGAGAAACGCGAGCACAACGAGCGCAGAGCCTCGCCGCCGGCCCTCCCTCGAGGTGGGGCCAACCTGTCTGACCGCATGATCTCGATGACACCTAGGCGTCACATTCCCCTTTCCAGAGGGACCGCCGCTTGCGTACACCGCAGGTGGCGTCCCATAAACGAACTGTCTTGTGTACTCAGATTAGGACAAGTATCGTCATAGCCACAATCCCTAATCCATTCCCTTTCGAAGGGTGGAGCGCCCTTTTGACGACAGGCCCGAGAATAAGGGTTGTCTTGCCCCTCCTAGCGCAATACGTGGTCAACGCGTGCCGCCGACAGCCGAGTCGGCTCCCAAAAGAATCCTGGGGTAAACCTCCACTAGGTCCGATCACTGATTACTGATCACTTCTACGATGTGATCGCCCCCGTCCCGCCCCTCTTAGACCTTGACAGTCGACGCGGCCCTGCCGTACTATCGGGCCCTATGATTGGGAAAACCATCGCGTTGTGCCGCCTGCCATCACTCTCTAAACGGGAACGCACCCAGCACCGGACCCTGAGCGCATGACCCTAAAAATCGCCATTTTGGGCTCCACCGGCTCCATCGGCACCAACGCCCTGCGGGTCATCGACGCGCTCGACAGCGGCTATGAGGTGACAGCCCTGACGGCCCACAGGAACGTCGATTTGCTGGCCCAACAGATCGAGAAGTACGCGCCAAAGATCGTGGCCGTCGCCGATCCGGATGCCGCCCGCAATCTTCAGGCACGGCTCGGGAACCACCGCGTCGAGATCCTGACCGGGGCCGAGGGTCTCACGGCGATCGCGGAAGAGGGAGAGATCGACATCGTGCTGACGGCCGTGGTCGGCGCCGCAGGGCTGCCCTCCGCCCTTGCCGCCGCCCGGGCCGGCAAGAGACTGGCCATCGCCAATAAAGAACCCTTGGTCACAGCAGGTGAACTGCTCACGCAAACGGCCAAAGCCCACGGATGCACCCTGTTGCCGGTGGACAGTGAACATTCGGCCGTGTTCCAGGCACTGCTCGCCGGCAGTGCCGACGAGGTGGAGCGGATCATCCTCACCGGGTCTGGGGGACCCTTTCGCAAGTGCACGCCACAGGACCTGAACCGCGTTACCCGAGAGGAGGCTTTGGCCCATCCCACCTGGACTATGGGACCCAAGATTACCATCGACTCCGCCACCATGATGAACAAGGCCCTGGAGATCATCGAAGCCCATTGGCTCTTTGATCTGCCGGTCGCGCAGATCGAAATCCTGATCCACCCCGAGTCCATCATCCATTCACTGGTGGAGTTTGTCGATGGGTCACTCGTCGCCCAAATGGGGCACCCCGACATGTGCCTGCCCATTCAATACGCACTGACCTATCCCAGACGACTCAAGGGTGTCTCGAAGCATCTGCGCTTGGAGGAGTTGGGCCAAATGACGTTCGAGAGTCCCAACCTCGAAACGTTCAGGGCCTTGCCTCTGGCCTACGAAGTGGCGCGGGCGGGGGGCACTGCCCCGGCCGTCTTCAACGCCGCCAATGAGGTGGCGGTACACGCCTTCCTGGCCGGAAAAATCAAATTCACGGGAATCCTGGAATTGGTTGAACACTGTCTGGACAAACACGATATAAAGACCGATGTCTCCCTGGAGGGGCTGCTGGATGCGGATGCCTGGGCGAGAGACCAAGCCCGACGCAGAGTGGAACGGACGAGGGCGAACAGGGCCCCGGTGGAAGGGTGAGGCGTCATGCACATCACGTCGCCTGACGCATAGGACCAAATAGTAAGGGATAGACTCTATGTCCGAACAGAACAGACTCCTCACCTATTCGCGACTCGTCCTCTGCATCGTCGCCCTGCTGGCCTTGGCCTATATCATCGCAGAGAACGCCCACAAGTCCTGGAACATATTCCTGGCCGTGCTGGGATTCAGCGCAGTGGTCTTCATTCACGAGTGCGGGCACTTCTTCGTCGCCAAGGCGGGCGGCATCAAGGTGGAGGTGTTTTCCATCTTTATCCCGCCGGTGTTCATGGGCATCCGACGAACCGAGCAGGGCTTTCGCGTGCGCATCCTGCCCAGTCTCTTTCCCAAGGAGGACGACCCCGAGGGGGATGGCCTGCTGAGTTTCACCTTTGGTCCCACGGGCAAGGCCGGCGACACAGAGTACCGGATCGGCACTATTCCCATTGCCGGTTATGTCAAGATGTTGGGACAGGAGGACGCCGGGGCAGACAAACAGTCCTCAGATCCACGCTCCTTCGGGAACAAGCGGACCAGCATCCGCATGGCCGTCATCGTCGCCGGTGTCACGTTCAATATCATTTCGGCGGTCATCATCCTGATGTTTCTCTACATGACCGGGATTCCCCGTGTGCCGGCCATCGTGGGCGGCGTGGTACCGGGTTCTCCCGCCGAGGCCGCGGGACTGCAGATGGGTGACAGGATCATCGAGATTGCCGGTAAAAGCCAGCGATTGGAATACCTCGATGTCGTCATGGCCGCCGCACTGTCCGACCGAGGCGAAGCGGTGCCCATGAAGGTCCGGCGTCGGGACGGCACGATTGAGGATCTACATATCGCCGCGAGGCTGATCGACGGGATGCCCGTCCGACTGTTCGGCCTGTTTCCTCCTCAGGATCTCTCCATCGCCAAAGTCACGGATCCGGAAAAGCTCTACAGAGAGACAGCGCTCAAACCGGGAGACCGGATCGTTGCCGCGGCGGGTCAGCCGCTTGAGCACTTTTGGGAGTTGGATGAGATCCTAAGGACGACCATCGCACCCTCCCTGTCTCTGGAGGTGGAGCGCAGGACAGAGGACGGCCGGGTCGAACGTGTCACCTCCACCCTGCCCCTGTATCTCAATGCCATGAAAGAGGTAGTCACTGAAAACGACCTCGATCACATTTACTCGATGCTGCCCTGTCTCCGCATTTTCAGTCCATCCGACCCGGACAACTCCGCCTTTCGCGAAGATGACGTCATTCTGGCGATCGAGGACGTCGAGTATCCCACCTACAAGGAGATGCGTGACCTGACCAAAAGCCATAAGGATAAAGAGCTTATCCTCAAAATCCTTCGCGCCGATGCCAACGGCATCGACAGGGAAATCACCATCAAGACGACCCCCAAACAGGCAGACAACAGCGAGCGAGTGATCATCGGCATCGCCGTCGGCTACGACGGGCGCAACGCCAGGGTGGCCAAGACGATCTCCAGCGGGGACGGCGTCGAGGCATTGGAGATCCCCAGAGGCGCCCTCATCACGGCGGTCGATGATACCCAGGTCTCGAGTTTCTATGAGGTGATCGATGCCGTCCGACGACGCGAGAATCGGCAGGTCAAGCTCCGCTGGCAGCTCGACGGCGGCGCATCGGGCATGGCGGTCTTCCAGGCGGACAACCTCGAAGAGCGAATCACCGTCAGGTCTTTCCGAACGCTCAGCATCCCCTTGGACTCTCTTAAAGAGATCCATAAGGCCAACAACCTGGCCGACGCGTTTGGCATGAGTTGTCGAAAGAGCGTATCGTTTATTCTCCAGACCTATGTCACCCTCAAGAAGCTCATCTCGAGAAATGTGTCGCTCAAGGCCATGAGCGGCCCGGTAGGCATCGCCACCATCACGTACCATGCCGTGGAAGAGTCTTTTGTCGAATTCCTCTACCTGCTCGCCTTCATCAGCGTCAACCTGGCCGTGGTGAACTTCCTGCCCATTCCCGTCGTGGACGGCGGCGTCTTTGTCCTATTAATCGTGGAGAAGATCAAGGGCTCTCCCCTCAGCATACGTGTGCAGGAGGCCTTGACCTACACCGGTCTGGCTCTGATCTTGACGGTGTTCGCCTATTTGACCTATAATGACGTGCTCAGACTGATTGTCGGTTATTAGAGTTGCGACCATGGTGCTGGACAGGAAGGCCAGAATACAACGAACGAGACAGGGACCCGTCTCCACTGTCAGGGAAAAAGGCAAGACAGAAACGCTACGGCCGGCCTCGGGATCTCCCCGACACACACACAACCCGCTTCACGCCAACGACCCCGTCATTTACGACCTGGTCGAGAAAGAGGGCCGGCGCCAACAGGACACCCTGCAACTCATTGCCGCCGAAAACCGCTGCTCCCCCGCCGTGTTGGCGGCCTTGGGATCCGTCGTACAAGACAAGACCACCGAAGGCTTCGTGGGCCAGCGTTACCATGGGGGATGCGAAGTCGTCGACCGGATCGAAACGCTGGCCGTCGAACGGGCCAAGCAGACCTTTCGCGCCCAGTATGCCAACGTCCAACCCCACTGCGGCACGACGGCGAACCACATCGTGTTCAATGCCGTGCTCCATCCGGGCGACCGCATTCTCAGCTTGGGCCTGGACCAAGGCGGTCACGTGTCCCACGGGGCCCAGGTCTCGGCAACCCACACGGTCTATGACATCGCACAGTACAGCGTGAACAGGCAGACCTTCCTCTTGGACTACGAGGCCATCGAGGCCCAGGCCGTAAAGTGTCAACCCAAACTGATCATCTGCGGGGCCACGGCCTACTCCCGGACCCTCGACTTCGCGCGGTTTCGGCGGATCGCCGAGCGCGTTGATGCCTACCTGCTGGCCGACATCTCCCATATCGCGGGGCTGGTGATCGCAGGCCTGCACCCCAGCCCCATCGACGAGGCCCACTTTACCACCACCAGTACCTACAAGCCAGGCGGGCCCCGCGGCGGACTCATCCTCATGGGTCGCGACCATAATCGGCCCATCCGGGCCGGCAAGACCCACCGTCCCCTGTGGGATCATCTCAACAGGACCACCTTCCCCGGCGTTCAGGGCACCCCCCAGTTAAACAACATCGCGGCCAAGGCCGTGTTCTTCCTGGAGACGCTGACCGCAGCCTACAAGTCCCGCCAGCTTGCCATCCGAGAAAACGCCGGCGCCCTCGCCGGCGGTCTGATTGACCGAGGCTTCGACGTGCTCACCGGCGGGACGGACAACCACATGATTCTCCTCGATGTCACGCAGTTCAGGCGCGGTCTCACGGGCGTCGTGGCGCAGCGCTGTCTGGAGGCCTGCGGCATCATTGTCAACATGAACAGACTGCCCTACGATCGCAAGGGCCAGAGCGTCACCAGCGGCATTCGCTTGGGCACACCCATCGTGACACACCGCGGCATGCAGGTGGCGCACATGGCTGAGATCGCCGATCTGCTTCACTCCGTCCTGACGCAGGTCAAGCCGGTCAGTGACACTTCTTTTCATTTGGATGACCGGTTCATCCAGACGACGCGCGATGCGGTTCGTGGGCTTTGCCGGCGTTTCCCGATTGTTTAGGAACATACGACCATGGCAAGGAGGGATCGCCCTGAAGCTCTGCCCTTGGGGCGTGACCGTGGAGCAGAGTTCAAAGACCCGCGCCCTACTGCAACTCCAGCTCGGTCGATATCTCTGTGACGGAAAGATAGGCAAAGAAGAAAAGGAAGAATAGACAAAGAAGGAAGAGAGGGCAATATACCCTTGGGAGTTCTCTGATGATTCCATTATCAGTATTGATAATAGCCTTGTGACAGTTGCCACCGGCCATTTTTTTGGGAAAAACAAACAGAACTTCGGACAATCTGTTTAAGATGTTGATTTCCAATACTGGAAATCGTATGATCGGTCCCTCGCTCATACTCGACTCAGTTGAAAGGAAAACCGGCCATGAAAAAAGGACTTGTACCTCTAGTGATCATTTCGAGCGCGTTGGCTTCCCTGGCGTCAGCTCAGCCGAGGATGGGCGGCGGCAACGCTATTAACGGGTCCATTGAAATGACCTACCAGAGCCTCTACATGTGGCGCGGGTTCGATGTGTTCCCCAACAAGAGCGCCATGCAGGTGACGGCAGATGTCACTCTCCCCGGCACGGGCCTGGGTATGAGTGTCGATGTCCATCGGGCCAATGCCGGTGGATTCGAGAATGGCGAACGCTGGGACTACAACCCCTATTACGAGGGTAGCCTCAACGCGGGCTCTCAGGCTGCTGTCGACTACCGTCTCGGATATACCTACTACAACTTTCCCGATCAGGCCAATGAGACAGCAGACATGCACGAATTTCATGCGATCGTGTCTCTGCCAAACGTGGCGGGTGGGCCCAAGTTGGTCCCTGCCTATGCTCTGATCAAGATGTGGCCACAGAGCAGCACAACCGGGGGATCGGCCGTCGGTGGCGCCGTGTCGGGCTATCTGCACATTCTGATGTTGAACTACGAATTCGAGGTCCCCGGTTACTCCTTGGATACGCCTGAGCAGACGATTCGGCTCCACTCCGAGTTGATCTACAACGACGGCGTCAATCTGGTCGCCAACCTGCCCGGCGGCGGCGGTCCGGTCGACCACGACTGGAGCAACTTCGTTGTGGGTGCGGCCACCGATATCGTCATGCCCGCCAACATTGTCCTAACGCCTGCGGTCAACTATCAGGTCACGCTGGACAGGAGCGTTCACGGTAGCGATGAACTGTGGGCCACCTTGGGCGCGAAGTTTCGCTTCTAGGCGCTGTCGAAACAAACGCGTTTCAAAATCTAGCGCAGGTCTTCGCATCATCTAGCCAGTAATATCGGTCGATCCCCGCGACCACTGCCGCACACCGCGACTGGCACGGGGCGTTGATTCGCCGCAACTGCCGTGCTGATCCAACCTTTTTGCCCGTTCAAGGCCGTGGCCTCAACTGCCGACCACAGGGACATGGCCCATCTGCTCAGAAGAAAACTGGCAATCCTCTCGATCGTGATCTACTGGCCCGCCCTTTTCGTGGTGACTCACATCCCCATGCCGGAGGTCATCGATGAACTCGACATCAACGACAAGGGCTTGCACTTTGTGGCCTATTTTTCGTTGGTCTTCCTCTGCTGGGGCGCCATCCATCCCTACCACAAGGTCAACTGGCGAAAGTTCAACGTGTGGCTGATCTTGGCCGTCGTGGTGTGGTATGGTGTGATTGACGAGTGGCTCCAGTTTCACGTGGGACGTCAATGTGAACTGAACGATTTTCTCGCGGATCTCTGCGGCGCCCTGGCCAGTCTGTTCGTTCTCTCTTGGTTGCCCTTTTGGCCGGCCACGCTGCTGCTCGGCTCCATGACGATCTTCGTCGCGGCAAATTGTGCGCGTGCCGATATAACAGAGATTATTCCCATCACCAACAATGCCTTTCACTTGATCGCCTATTCCACCTTCACCGGCCTTTGGCTGTGTCGCCTATCGCGCACGGCCGCCCAGAGGGATCGATCCGAAGGGGCCTGTCACTGGCTGATTCTCGGCGTTGCCGTGCCGGTCTTTTTACTCACCGCGGTCAAAGCCGCATCTTTCGTGTTGGATCGCTATTTCGGGATAGCCGACGTCGTCTTTTCCCTGGTGGGGATAGGCGTGACACTAGGCGTGGCGTTGATCATCCTTTCGGTAAGGCGACGAGTCACCCCAGCACCTGAGCGGCCCGATCACTTCGCGACGATGCCGTGAGCTTTCCTCAAACCTCAGCCCTTGG
>JADFHU010000609.1 GCA_022567055.1 Planctomycetota bacterium | reverse complement strand
TCACGCTTATCGAAGATCCAGTGACAGTGAATTACCGGGGCTACACGGTATGCACATGCGGTCCGTGGACGCAGGGGCCTTATCTGTGTCAGGCGTTGCGACTGCTTGAAGGCTTTGACCTCAAAGCCATGGGGCACTTCTCGGCAGACTATGTGCACGTTGTTACTGAAGCCATCAAATTGGCGATGGCCGATCGTGATGCGTACTACGGCGATCCGGCCTTTGTCGGCGTGCCGTTATCCGCGCTGCTTTCCGATGCCTACACCGAGATACGTCAACCGCTTATCGATATGCAAAAGGCGTCCCTACAAGCCCGTCCAGGCGATCCGTATAACATGAAGCCGCTAAAAAAGGATGGAGGCGTTTTTCGACCAGGGGTCGGCGGAACAACAACCTGTGTGATCGCTGACCGCTGGGGCAATGTCGTTGCTGCCACGCCTTCTGCCAACGTCGCCCGCGAAAGCCTCGATGGTGGCCGGGCAGGCGTCACCTACGGTAATCGGCTGCGTAGCCTCAATACCACTCCGGGTCATCCGAACTGCATACAACCCGGAAAGCGCCCGCGTATTACGTTGACCCCCACGCTGGTGCTTAAGGAAGGCAAGCCAATTTTAGCGATTAGCGTTGCGGGTGGCGATCTGCAAGATCAGGCGACCCTGAATTTGCTGCTTGATTTCATCGAGTTTGACATGCAGCCTGAAGCCGCTGTTATCGCACCACGTTTCGCCACTTCGCATCATCAGGGTTCGTTTGATCCAAATCCCAATCGGGAGCAGGCATTTGTGGCGGCCGGATCGCTGAACATCAGTGATAGCGTGGATCGAGATGTACAGCAAGAGCTTGGCCGACGTGGCCACCAGGTCGAGGCAAAGGCATCTCCAATCGCAACACCTGTCATGCTCCATATCGATCAAGAAAGCGGCATGCTGTATACCGCCGGCGATCCGGCCGCAGGTCGTCATGCTGCGGGTTTGGGCGAAAAATGATAACGCTTCTATTGACTTGGGATACGGTCATCAATACGAGTTTTTTAGATAAACCATGCACACCACGTTCGAGATTCAGCCGAGTCATGAAAAATCTAATACCACTTCCAGATCTAAAGGCTACTAATGTATGTCATGCTGAGTGAAATGAAGCATCTCGGACGATGAGATTCTTCGCCTTTGGCTCAGAATGACAAGTTGCTAACGGTCATTAGTCGCACATTGGTCAAGAAATAGTATAACAGGGCCTTATGCTAAATAAAGCTCTACTCGCAATTCCCCATCCAGATAGGAGAAACTATGATTGAAACACCGGATATACAACGCCCTTCCAAAGAGCTGATTGAAACCCTTTCCCATATTAGCAGTGCTACGGCCGCTGGTGAACTCTGCCGTCTGGGCATACGTGACCCCCAAATCTTGGGACCAGTTGCTAGGACCCCCGGAAAGAAGGTTGTCGGTCCAGCACTCACCCTGCAATTTATGCCCAAGCGCGAAGATCTCTATGCGGTGGATGAATACAGAGACCCTGAAAAACAGTTGCACCGCCACGCTCTTTATCATGCCCAACCTGGGGATATCATCGTCGTCGACGCCAGGGGCGACATGAGTAGCGGCGTTTTCGGCGAGATGATGCTGACTTTCTTTAAGGGGCGCGGCGGCATCGGCGCAATCGTCGATGGGTGCATCCGCGATTTCCCCTATGCGCAAACCCTAGAGCTGGGGTTGTGGCTTAGGGGAACGACACCTAATTTCCATACGCAAACGAATATCGTTCCCTTCGCAGTTAACGTGCCCATCGCTTGTGGCAACACCTTAGTTATGCCCGGCGATATTATCGTCGCTGACGATGATGGTACGGTTGTCGTTCCCATCAAACTGGCACCTGAGTTGTGTGAAAAAGCCACCGCCCACGCCGAGTGGGAGGACTTCAGCCGTATGAAACTCGCTGCGGGCGGACACTTGCGCAAATACTATCCCCTCAGCGATGAAGCCCGAGTAGAGTACGAGGAATGGCGAAAAGTCCAGGGAAAGTAAAATAGGGAAACGCTTGGCGTGAGTTTTATAGAATTTCCCTGCGTGGTTGTCCGCATCTGTGCGGGACTAACGGTACGCCCTGCAACAAGGACGGCGATTGACCAGAAGGGAATCGATCATGTCAACATTCGTAGAAAAGGACAACAAGATGAAAGACATCCTGGACTGGTGCACCTCCGTTGTGGGGCCGTGCGAGGTCGTATCGGGTGACATGCGTTTCCACGGTCGGACAACAGTCTGCCAGCTACAGACTTCATCGGGGCATTGCTACGTCAAGATTTACCGGCAGAAGGACTCCTGGGAGACAGAAGTGCATGGGTACGAGCAGTGGGCATCGGCTTTCGGCAGCTCTGTTCCTAGGTTGCTAGCGGTGTACGAAGGCGAACCTCTGGCTTTGCTCGTCAGTGAACTGCCGGGGAAAATCATGGAGAAAGTGCAGCTTCCTACCAGGCAGGAACGCATGGTGTGGCAGGCTGCGGGCCGTGCGCTCGCTGGGCTTCATGATTTCGCAATCGGAGAGTGCTTCGGTCCCTGCGGACGCGATGGCACTTGTGTTGGAACCCCCGTGAACGACGCCAGGGAGTACGTCTCGAAAGAGTTCGAAACTTGGATGGATAGCGGCATCCATGCCGGCTACCTCAGCGACGACGCACTGGCGCTTCTTCGCAACCGAGCGATCACGGACTCATACGAACCCGGCCCCACCTTCAAGCTGATCACCATGGCGGCCGCTCTGGACGCGAACGAAGTCTATCCGGAAATGTGGTGGGAGGACTTCGGCGTGGTCCACGTTGACGGCTGGAGCATCTTCAACTGGGACCACTCGGTAAACGGCTCGCAAACGGTCACCCAAATTCTCGCCAAGAGTCTCAACACTGGAGCAGCGTGGCTCTCCAGTCTGCTCGGCCCGGACCGTTTCTACCAGTACGTTCAAGCGTTTGGCTTCGGCCAGCCTTCCAACATCGGACTTTCGGGCGAAGCGTCGGGTTTGGTTCGTACCCCTGAAAATGACCCTGGCTGGCGACAGGTTGACATGGCGACCAACAGCTTCGGCCAGGGCCTGAGCGCGACTCCATTGCAGATGGCCATGGCGGTCGCCACGATTGCAAACGACGGACTGGCGATGAAGCCAATGATCGTACGGAAGATCGCCGGAGCGACGAACATCGAGTACAGCCCGGAGCCGGCGGGCCGGCCAATCTCAGCGGAGACCGCCCGAACCGTACGCGAGATGATGGGCGTTGTCGTAAGCGGGATACCACGCTACCTGCTTGACGTGCAGGGCTATGAGGTCGGAGGAAAGACGGGCACGGCGAACATCGCGGACGGGAACGGCAGCTACAAGGAAGGGGCGTACATCTCGTCTTTCGTCGGCGTTGCGCCGCTCGATGATCCGGAGCTGGCCATCCTCATTAAGATCGATGAGCCGCAGGACGTGCCATGGGGCACCGTGGTTGCCGCTCCAGCGTTCGGAGCAATCGTGCAAGAATCGCTCGCTTATTTGAAGGTTCCGCCGGGGCCTGAAGCGCTGGTCTCTGTGGCGGAATAACTGGTCTAGTATGGGGCGGATGCTGTCGGTGCGAGATGTCTGGGAGGGGACGGGGCCGATCCTCGTCGCCAGTCGCTGCGACGCGTCCGCCACGTTCGCGGGTCCCTCCATCGACTCCCGCTCAGTCCAACCGGGAGATCTCTTCTTCGCCCTTCACGGCGAGAATCAAGACGGTCACGACTTCGTTGACGATGCCGTCACTCGCGGGGCCGCAGGCGTCGTCGTCGACAGACCGATCGAACTGTCGGGGGCATCAGTCTTCCATACCAGCGATTCGCTCACCGCCTTACACCGGATAGCGGCACAGCAGCGTCGTCGCCACGATGTGCGCGTGATCGGGGTGACGGGAAGCGGTGGTAAGACCACCTGCAAAGAACTCGTCGCT
>JADFHU010000608.1 GCA_022567055.1 Planctomycetota bacterium | reverse complement strand
TTAAACATAAACGCGCTGCCCAAGACTCTCGCATACAACTCGAAAGCATGAGAGAGGAGTCTGACAAGAATCGCCGGAAATGGAAGGAAGAGGCTCAAGCCGCGTTGGTAACCACTAATGGCGTCAGAGATTGAAGAGTGATGGCAAGGGTGGATTGAACCGCAGAATATCGAACAGCAGCATGCCGAAGGGCAGTGAGTTTGATCTCGAAGAGCGCTTCAATAATCTACAAATCCAGCGCGAAGGTAATGGCGTGGCTCACTGAGCGCATCTTTTCCGCCGGGAGCGTTGCGATGAGAGGTCCGATGTTCCCCTTGGCTATCGTCTGGATGTGGTCGCAGTTTACGGCGCAGTCTCTCGGCATGCCATCTTCCCGGGACAGGGCAACTTCGCTGGGAATGTCTCGCACAGTGGATGTGATCGGGGCGATTGTGACTTCGCCGAGGTAATCGATGACGGAGTCACGAGTCAGAATGAGAATGGGCCTCTTCTTGTCAGGTTTTGGAAGGCGATACCATCTGATCTCTCCGCGTATCATTCACTGCCCCATGCCTGTTCGCTTTCCCAAACGGAAAACTCGTCCTTTGCAACAGGATGTTGGGTATATCCCCGTTGATGTTTCTGTTCGAGTCGACTCACGTTGAGTTTTTGCAGCGCGTCTGATAATGCTTTCCGGGTGAACGCGGATCGCGTGGTTTTCAGCTTTCGGACCATTCTGTCAACGGCCGCCAGCAGGTCTTCATCAAGTGTCATTTGAATGGTCTTCATTCGTGGGTTCCTAAACACAACAATGACTATGCCTATGACTAGGACTATAGCTATTATAGTAACCATTTCGGTTCATGCAAGGACTGAAGACTGAGAGGACCGGGGACTGACTACTGACTGATCACTGATCACTGATCACTGATTACTGATTACTGAGGGCTGAGCGACCGATTGCCGATTACTGACATTTCACCGCCCAACGCACATGAACATGGCATTAAGATGCGATTGCCCTGCCCATGCCTCATTCCCAAGGGTATCGCCAAGATCCCGTCCACCTGTTATGCTATGAGCCGCTTGAAGATTGAGACGATCTGCCTTCTCAGCGGAAGAGAACCCTCTCCGGGTATTGACAGTATCTGTGTTGTAACTCGACATTGTTCTTGAAAGACATTTGCCCATGAAGGCAATCTATTCGCGTTTTCAGACAGAGCCTTATGGGCGATCGACGCCGACGCGCTCGGCCCAGACGGCGGGGAGGCGCGCACCGTGAACCTGGCCTATCCGGACGACCTGCCTCAGCAGAGCAAATCCCCGCTCTGGCCGTTGAACGCCTTCTATTCGAGCAACGGTCGCAAGATCCCTGACATTACCCCATTGACCGCTAAGGACATACCGCAGCCCTATCAGAAGCTGTTGGTCCATGATCGGAACATGACATCGACGCTAGAGGCCTTCCACGCCGGGCCCGTCTATATCGACCCACTCAACATGGTGCAGGATGAGCAAGAAACGAGTCGGGAGGTCATCTTGCGTCGTCAGTCGGATGACCACGCGGTCGAGTATGGCGCGAGTTGGGTCTTTCATCGTTACCTGCCTGCGGAGGCGTCAAAACTGATCAGGGAGGCCAAGCTGCCCTTGGGCACGGTCTTGAAGCGCTGCGACTGTCCCCACTCCGTCGAAACGCTCAGGTACTTCAAGATGCGCCCGGCGGCCTTCTTCTCCGACATCTTTGGCGTGTCCGTCTCCTCGGATCTCTTCGGGCGGCGACACCGGCTGGTGGCCCCCAACGGGCATGCGATTGCCGCGGTGTTTGAAATCCTTCCACCGCTGGAGCCGCACATCATTAAATGAGTCATTTATCGCTCAGATTTGCGTCAGATTCAGTCGCGCCCGATTGAGCGAAACCAGAGTTGTAGTTGTCCTACTGCGGAGGATTGCTTGTGATTCTTAACAATGCTGCTAGCGCAGCCAATTTTGCCACAAGGAAGCCGCTGTTTTCGCGATTGAGAAGCGGCTGAAGATGACGTGAAGATGAGATGAGAAATCGATCATTTAATTATGCGTGGTTCCTAAGCGAAGAAGAATTCGGAAAAGACTAGCGATGGCGAGCGCAACGAGAGAGTACGACTGCGTTGTCGTGGGCGGCGGTCCCGCGGGACTGACGGCGGCAACGGTTTTGGCCGATGCCGATTTGCGTGTCGCGCTGATCGAAGGGCAGAGGTTTCCCCGCTACAAGATCGGGGAGTCGATGATTCCCTACAACTACTTTCCTCTGGCGCGCATTGGCATGATCGAGAAGATGGCGGCCCTGGATTTCCCCAAGAAGTACAGCGTACAGTTCGTCGGTCGCAGCGGCAGGCAGTCCCAGCCCTTCTACTTCTCCGAGCACCTGGACCATCCCTGCACCCAGACCTGGCAGGTGACGCGGGACGTGTTCGACGCGACCCTAATGGACAACGCCCGCGAGCACGGCGTCGAGGTCTTTGAAGGCCTGCGGGCCGAGAGGCTCATCGAAGAGGGGGACAGGACCGTCGGGGTGGAGTGCTCGGACGGCCCAGGCGGATCGCAGCCATTTGTCGCCCGGATGACGGTCGATGCCAGTGGGGGGGCGGGACTCGCCATGCGAAACCTCAAGTGGCGCATCGACGATAAGGGCCTGAAAAAGTGGGCGATCTGGGCCTACTACCGAGGCGCAAAACGCGATCCGGGACGCGACGAGGGAGCCACGACCATCACCTATCTGGAGGGCAAGAACTGGTTCTGGTACATCCCCCTCCGCGACGATCTCGTCAGCGTCGGGGCCGTGGGGGACAGGGACTATCTCTACCGAGACGCCGGCGACCTTGCCGCCATCTTCAAGCGTGAGGTGGGCAAGAATGTCTGGATCCAAGAGCACCTTGCCCCGGGAAGGGTCGAAGGCGATTACTACGCCTGCGTACACACGTCATACCGTGCCAAATACTGCGCCAAGGCGGGCCTGGTCTTGGTGGGGGACGCGCTCTCCTTCCTCGATCCGGTCTTTTCAAGCGGCCTCTACCTGGCCCTGGTTAGCGGCGAATTGGCGGCGGACGCCATCATCGAGGGCTTCGCCCAGGATGACCTTTCGGGCAAACGATTCCAGAGCTACGGTGAGACCATGTGCACCCGGATCGAAATCCTCAGACGCCTGGTCTACGCCTTCTACGCCCAGGACTTCAGCTTCAAACAGATTATTACCAGATACCCCCACCTCAAGGGGGCCATCACGGACTGTCTGATTGGTCATCTGGATCGGGACTTCAGCGAGCTGAATCGCGGACTGTCCGAGTTCCTCGACTTGCCGGAGGTCATTACGCATGGACGGGCCAAGATTTAATTAGTTTAGGAGACGACTCAATGCCGAACCCAAGCGCAAGCGGTGGAATGATGTGGCTGACCTTCGCACTGATGACAGTGCTCTTCTGGGGACTCTATGGCATCTTTCTGCACTCGGGGCAGGTTGGCATGGCAGACCCGGTAAATGGCCGCTACAAGGCCTTTCTCTGGGTGGGACTGGCCTATGTCCTGGTGGCGGTCCTGGCGCCGGCCGGCATGCTCGTCGCCAAGGGCGCCTCCTGGTCCTTTCCCATGAAGGGCATGGCCTGGTCGCTGATTGCGGGCCTGGTCGGAGCGGCCGGTGCCTTCTGCGTCTTGCTCGCCTTCGGGGCCAAGGGAACGCCGGCCACCGTGATGACCATCATCTTTGCCGGCGCGCCCATCGTCAACGCCGTCGTCGCCCTGACCCTCCATCCGCCTCGAGGCGGCTGGAAATCCATCCCCCTTCCCTTTTTCGCCGGCATTCTGCTGGCAGTCATCGGCGCATCGCTCGTCACGCTCTACAAGCCGGCCCCCGGCGCCGCGGCACCTTCGGCTCACCCCTCGGCGGTGGCCCCGGGAGATCCTGCCAATGAATGACGTTGGCGTTCTCAGGCGAAGGCAACTCCAAGCGCT
>JADFHU010000047.1 GCA_022567055.1 Planctomycetota bacterium | reverse complement strand
AGGGGCGTGTCAATGGCCTGTTCCTGGACGGGTCCGTACGCGAGGTCGGGCTCAAGGAACTCTGGACCTTGCCATGGTACCCCAACTTTGATAAGGCCGGCCCCCGGACGATAGCCGGAGGGGTCCAGCCGGAGGACTGGCCGCAGTGGATGAGAAGTTTTAAGGATTACTAGGGGCTTCGCTCCGCCGTCTAAGGGATCGGCAATAAATAACTTGGACAATTTGGGGTCCAAGTGTGCCCCATATTTGGTCGCGCCCGACTGAGCGAAACCACAGGCGTAGCCGTTCTACTGCGAGGATTTTGCGATTGAGAAGCGATCAAAGATGGGGTGCAATTGGGCATTCAAAAGTCCAAGTTATTTCTTGCCGGTCCCTAAGGCCGCACCTTGAAGGACCAGATCGGACCCGACACCTGACCCGCGGCCGTATGCTTGACCACCTGCCAGTAGTAGGTTTGACCGGACGCCAGCCCTGACAGGCGGCAGGTCGGGCCCGGGCAGTTACGCCGGACAACGGATAGGTTCTGCGGTGTCGTCCCCAGCAAGACATCGTAGCTGGGAATCAGGCCGCTCATGAGCGTGATGCGGGTGATCACTTCCAACGCCGGACAACCCGCGTCGGGACAGTTCCCCATGCGCCTACAGGGCACGGGGGACCCGTCAAAGATGTCGAAGGGAAGGAAGTCCACAAAGGGGCCGGCCACGAGCATGCCCTCCACCTCCAGCGTGTCCCCGTTAAACACGGCCGAACCGGAATTGCCCCCGGTGGTGTCCAGATTGGCGCCAAAGGAGTTGTCCAGCCAATTGTCCTGAACGGTTCCCTCCGAGTCGTATTTGCGGGGCAACCCCAGCGGATACCCGATCACGACCAAGGGCTGTCTCTCTGCCACGCGTCCCGCCCTGCGCAGGGGCAGGGGCAGATGGTTGGGGACGGGCCGATCCAGGCGTAGGAGTCCCCAGTCCGGAAATTGCCATTGACTGGCAACCACTTCATCAATGAAGTAGACTTCGGTCACCGGGATGGCCAGGGTGGGGGTCTCGGCATCCACCATCACGAAGCCGAAGACCACTGCGATCCGACGGAGATCCCCGTCACAGCCGGTACAGTGTCCCGCCGTAGCGAGCAGGTCCGGGGCCACCAGGAAACCGGAACAGAACCCGGGCGTCGGCTGATTGAAGTAGGGCTCGTCCGCACAGAGATTACTCACAATCTCGTGCAATGCGGGACCGACCAATTGATAGTGAAGACCATCCGGGTCGAGACTCAGATTCTCGACATCGACGAGAACCGCCGTGGCATCGCCCAAGCGCAGGTGATCGGGATCCTCGACTTCGTACTCGTCGCGGCGATCGTCAACCCCATACACCGTCTTGAGCCTATACTCTCCACGCGCCCTGGCAGGCGCCTTGCCCAGGGGTGACGTCTGCACTGCCTGGCCACCGTCGTTCCAGGACAATTGGATCTCGGGCTGCGCCGCGACCTCGCCCCCTGGCTGGGGTTGCGGTGCCGTCAGGAACTGTGGAGCCCCCCCACCCAATTGACGTAGGGTCATGGTGAAATTTCCGGTGGTCAAGTTATACCCGGCCACACGGATCAAGTATTCCCTACCCCCCGTTACCTGAGAAACCACGGTCGGATCGAAAGTGCAGAAGGTTCTGTCTTCACAGCATGCCATTTCCCGGCCTTCTTGGGCATCGAACAGCGCCAGTGTCGGGTTGAAATCCTTGCCCTCGACGCCGACTTCGATAAACCCTGTCTCTGTCGGGACGAAGGCATACCATACATCGAGGCTGTCAAAGAAGCCGCACCTGCTCATTTGCAAGGTGCTGGTCGCGCCATCCGTAGAGCCGGTGGTGACAACATCCAGACGGGCCGTTGCCGGAGTGGCCACGGTATCGTGTGGGGGAGACTCGATGGGAGTCAATTGGAGACTGTAGGGACCCGTGTAGAAGCCTCCCCAGCCGGCGACGACAATGAGATAGGTCTGCCCCGCCGTCATGTGCATACTCAAGCGCGACTGTAGGAACAAGGGATCGAAGGGGACCCCCGAGAGAAACAGGTTATACTCGAAGACATTGTCGTTGAACCCCAAGAGAAACCGGTCAGACTCGTCGCGAACCCGGAGGACGGTGTCGAAATCGCTCCCCAGCAGGCTGATGACCACCGGGCCCGTGGTTGACGGCGTATACTGGTACCACGCTTGTCCCTCTATGAGGGTGGTGGTATTTCCCCTGTAGACCCGACCGCGCCGCGGTTCCACCGGAATGGCGAGTTGGCGGAACTCTCCCGGAACGGGCGTATAGGCAGTCGCTGCCAGGCTATAGTCCCCGGTGGAGCCGAGAAAACCCGAGATTTGCACATAGTAGGTTTCTCCGCCGGTCGCATAGAAAGCCAGCGCCGAAGTGCTTTCCAGCCCTTCATCATCGTTCGCCGCGAGCACGGCGCCCCCGCACCCATCGTAGGCCCGCAGCAGCGTATCGTAGTCACTGCCCGCCGTACTGAATCGATAGAAACCATCCGTTTCGGCCGTGTAGGAAAACCATGCTTCCTCCATCTCGTTGCTCGTCTTGCCCGTGAGGGTCTCCCCCAGGCCAATGGGAATGGCCACGACACAGGATTGACCCGGGACGCTGGGATCGGCCGCGCTGATCCGTAGCGAGTACTGGCCGGTCGTCCCCAGGAACCCGGTAATCCTGATGTAGTAGGTCTCACCGGCCTCCAAGTCCATCACCAGCGCGGAGGTGGACCCGGGACCGCCGTCGTCATCGGAATCCAAGAGGGCGCCTCTACAGCCGCCAAAGTACACGAAGAGGATCGTGTCGAATGAGCTGCCCCCCAAGTCGATCAGATAGGGACCGGAGGTCGGGGGGCTAAAGGCATACCAGACATCTGCATCGACCGCCTCATCGGTGGTCCCCACGTAGGTTATATCCACCTCCGCAGGGGCGGCATCTGCGCAGTGATCATTGGCAGGGGCCGCGCGGGGAACCGGGGCCGCGTCCCTGGCCATGGGCGTCACGGTCACGCCGCGTTGAACCAGGGCCTTGGCCGCCAGAATCGACATGCGTGTCTCGATGGCGTGGCCCCCGCCGGCCACCGGCGCTGGCGCCCCCACGTAGCGGGCAAGAACGCCCACATCCTTCTGGGCCAGGGCATCCGCAGGGAGTAAAACGTCGACGACGGGACCTTCGGTCAACGCCGCCAATCCGAGCTTTGCCTCCCAGTACGCCGATCGCTCGGGGAGGGCCTTCTTTGAGGCCTTGTCGCCAATCGCGGCCTGGGCACTGCCGGATAAGACCAAGACACACAATAAGACCAAGCTATGGCGGGGATGACATCTGGCTCTGCTCTGTTGGGCGTACATACGCGTACTCTCCTTTCCTATTGCTCGATTCGAAATCTACTCCGAACTGCCCCTCCTCTGGGGCTCTCAGGGGTTGATTTCCCTCCGTTAATAGGGGGCTGTGACGCATTGTCACAGACCCCTGGAATTAACCGTTCAGAGACAACCCTACTTCCGCAACATAATGGCAATGGCATCGAGCAAAGCGGCGTCTTCACGCCGTGCGATCTCGAGGGTGTGCGTGCCCGCAGACAGGGTGAAAGTGACGAACGGGAAGGAGTCGTCTGGCTCCCAGCTAAACACGCCGTCCCAGTGCCAGGTGTCACCGGGGACGATAGGGTTCATGCGCACCCAACCGCTGGCATGGTTCGTGGTATCGGTCTCCGCGCCCGGGATGCGGACCCAGAAGGAATCCTGTTCAGGCGGGATGATGACCCGGAATCCCAGTCTATACTCGCCGTCCTCGGGTACGTCGAAGCTATACGTCGCAACGCCGTCGGCGGGAGGAGTGTCGTACTCGTTGCCAATGCCGCTCTTGGTGCCGATATGCTCACCTGCCGAGGCGGTGGAATCATCCGTGAACACCTGCAAGGGTGCGGTGATCGCGCCGGACTCCGCCTCAAACCAGCTTACCGGGAGGAAAAATGGCGGTGCGTCCCTAAAGAGTTCGATACTATCCCAATAGATCACACCCAGTCCGCCCGCACCTTCGACGCCAATTGTCAGGCTCCTGACACTCGTGGCATCCGGTACCGTGGACAGGTCAATGGTCCAGGGGGTCCACACATCCCAACCCGGCGGCAGCGCAGCAGGGTCTTGCGGATGAACCAGCTTGGTGTCGTTGATCTTCACATACACCTGGCCGGCACCGGTGTTGTCCGCCCCTCTCAGGAACCGAAGCACCAGGGATTGAATACCGTATCGGGTCCAGTCCTGCGCGTCGTCAAACGTGCGTGTGGCTTCCGACTGGGGCGCGGTGGTATTGTCAAATTTCAACGGCAAGGATTGGTCGCCCTCCGAGACGATTTCGGTCTCGGGTTCGCTGCCGCTCAAGCCGGTACCGACGAGGGCGCCATTGGCCGGATCATCGAATCCGTCGACCCATGTGGCCCAGATCTCGAAGAAATCTTCGTCTCTATAGCTCTCCATGTCGTCGATGACGAGGGCATCGACCGTTGTGAAGCTCCAGACATCGCCTGTCCAGACACCGGGTTCCATGGCGTCATTCACCTCATCGACACGCCAGTAGTAGGTCTGATCCAGTTCAAGGTTCATGGCCAAGGTGTCGAAGCCGCTTTCGTTGACACGACCGGCCAGGGACAGGTCGTTGGCATCGATCCCAAGGTATACATCGTGGCTACCCGCCTCCCGTCCATCACGGCTCCAGGCTAGTGTCACATCGGGTGCCACACCGGTAACACCGGACGCCGGATCGGGCCCGGTGGCAAACGTTGGTATGAAGAAGAACAGTACCTCACTCAGGCTGGCCTGAGTTGCAGTCCCCTGTACACTGTTGACGGTCACACGCACATGCCGGGCAATGGCGCCCCCGAAATCGACCGAATTGTTGTGCGCGTAGCCCTCTTCCCCCGAGGCCTGGGCCAAGGGCTCGATACCTTCCAAAACGGTCCAGTTTTCGCCATCTACAGAGTGCTCGATGACCACTTCCTTGGCGCCGAAACCCAAGGAGGCCTCGATGGGCTGATTCGAGTTCCAGATCCAAAGCTCGTGCAGCCTATAGGCCCGGTCGAAGGTGTACTCTATTGTGGCGGGGATAGCCTCGCTGATCCACATGTCAAAACCGGAAACCCCGTGAAGATCGTCCACCAGACCAGAGCCGTCGATGGTCTTCTCAGGGCCGGAAACCCCGAACGAGCTGGAGGCCGTGGCCGTGAGACTGCTGATGCGAATAGCCAGGTGTTCGGCCGTGAAGCGCCAGACATCGCCCTTGAAGGCGGTAAAGTCGGGCGCAGCACTGACTTCATCTACACGCCAGTAATAGGTCTGGTCAAATTCGAGTCGACCTGGATCAAAGGTCGTGTCCGTCAGAGCCTGTCCGACCAAGGCACCCCGGGGATCGTCAAGGGTGGCCTCATTGACATCGTCAAAAATCGTGCTGAAGTACACAGTGTGCGTTTTGGCGAAAACACCCGGGGTCCATTCAAGGAGCGCGTCGCGATCCACATGTATGGCCCAATTTGCGGGACCGCCGATAGCGGCCAATTCAGAGGGCAAGCCTGCCATTGCTTCCTGAATCTCTTCTATTGTCAGGGCATGATTATATATCTGAACGTCGTCGATTGCTCCATCGAATAAGAATGTACCGTCAAGGCCGCCTCCGATCCTGACCGGTTCGTCGTTGAATATACCGAATTCGCCCGATTGCTCACTGAGTCCCGCGCCTTGTCCATCAATGTAGAAATCTACAAATCCAAGTTCTACCAGAGTCACCGCAACATGAGTCCACCGCCCCGGCAAGACAGTGCGGTCGGAAACATAGTATTCGGTTTGGTTACCTTCTGCCGTCTGATGTCCAAACAGCAATGCCCCATTCCGGGCAGTGATGAACTCAAAGTTGCCCGGAAAGCTGTTGGGCGCCGTGCCAGTGGGCCCTTTTACCACGATCGTATCGAAGTCCCCTCTTCTGCGCCAAAATATCCAGGCGGCAATGGTAATTGTCTCATCCAGATCAAATACAGAGTCACCCGGTATTTCCACCACGTCGTCGACGTTGTCGAAAATCAAGGCCCCGCTGCCAATATTCCCCGCAATCCATGCTGGACCACCCACGAGTGTACCATGATTTCCGTGCCCGGATTTGTCGGTGGCAATGGTCCCCCCACCTTCGTCAAACATCCAATGTCCTACCAGATCCGCATGGGCAGGGCTGAGCATCAGGCCCAGCACCAATGCGATCAACGTTGGGTCTATCCGTCTTTCACTCATCATTCGCCTCTAGATCTTTTTAAGCTGACGTTTTCGATGGCCACGCACTCTCTCTGGAATGCACAGCCACACAGGGATTTCTTAATACGTTTGTTCCACCTTCCTTCATTTCGCGGGTATCTTTTGCAGGTGTTCTCCTTGAACTACATTTTGCATATTAACAAGCGCTGGAGCGCTTTTCAAGCCAAAATACTTCAGTTCTGTTTTGAAATCTTTGCGTAGGTCACCTTAGTAATCCTTGAACCCCCGCATCCACTGCGGCCAGTCCTCCGGCTGCACCCCTCCGGCTATCGTCCGGGGGCCGGCCGTATCAAAGTTGGGATACCATGGCAAGGTCCAGAGTTCCTTGAGCCCGACCTCGCGTACGGACCAGTCCAGGAACAGACCATTGACACGCCCCTTGTGCCTGTCAATGCAGTAGTGCATCGACAGAGGACGCATGTCCTCGTCTTTTGGCGGTGTGTCCCCAGGGTGGGTCCGGCACCCTGGGTCGGAAGAATCGAGTAAAACGGGCACCTTGGAAGTATTACGAACAGTCAAGATTTTCAGGCCACTGAGCAGTGATTTCCATGTTGTCCGAGCCGAAAGAAAGCCACTGCCCAGGAAGGTATCAAAGAGCATGAAGTTAAAGCCATAGCTGCCGAGAAACTCCGGATCAGGACTGGTGATCTTCCAGGCCTTGTCTCGGGATCCCAGTATTCCCTTCACTTGGAAGGCTCGCTCGTCATTGATGGTGAGGGTGGTGCTGAATCCGTATCTTGTCCCAGACCTGACAGCCATCGGGCACAGCGCCGCACGGTCCATGCCCAGATTCTGGAACACGTCAGGCACATTGGGGTCTTGTAGTTCCCCCTTCAAGGAGCCGCGCAGAAGCCAGAGGGCGGTGGCATTACCCAGGGGAAGTCGTCCATCATTGTCCTCGACGTACATGAGCAGCACGCTGCCGAACTGACGCAGGTTCGACCGACAAACCACCTTGCGGGCCTGATTCCGGGCCCGGTTCAGGGCCGGCATCAGCAAGGCCAGCAGTAGTGCGATCACGGAGATCACCACCAGCAGTTCAATGAGTGTAAATCCGCGTTCTCGTCCACCGGTTCTTGTACTGGTCATTTGCTGGACTCACTGCCAAAAGAGTTTCCTTGATGACCCTTACCTTCTTTTATATCGCCGGCGGTGGGGGCTGTCAATAGTCGATTTGCCTCGTGGCGCACCCTGCGGGGGTCAAAGGGGGCTCCGCGTTCGTCGCTTAGGGATCGTCAAGGAATAAGTTGTGCAATTTGAGGTCCAAGTGTGCCCTATATTGGGTCGTATCCTCCTTGAGGGCAGTCGATGTCATGGTGACGGGTGGAAAGATTGAGTAGTGACCCGGCAGCGTGCCTGCAATTCCGCAGGAGGGTTCCTGCATTTCATTTAAGAAAGTCTAGTCCAGTTCTCCAGACGGAACCCCTCGATGCGTCTGAACTCTCTGTCGTTGTTGGTCACCAGACTGACCCCACAGGATATGGCGTGCGCTCCAATGAGCATGTCCATGTTTCCGAGCCCAGATTGGAACTTGACCAGGGGGGTCCTTTTCTGTCAGAATGACGCTAAAGATAATGGCAATTTAGAGGTCTCAACCATGAAGAAATCGAAAGGCTTCACGTTGATTGAGCGGAGGCCCTCTGATGGATCGATACTGATCCGTCGAAACAGACGACGTATTCGGTTGTGACGGAGAGTGAGTATGAAGCGCAAGCTTTTGTTCAGAGACGGAGTGATCGTGGCAGTGGGCCTGGCTCTCGGCGTGTCGGGTTGCGTCGTTGTCGACGGCGACGTTCAGACGGTTTTCACGATGGGCCGCCAAGAGGCCCAGCGGACCGAAGTCCTCTCCCATCCCCTGCCGGATCGGCGTACCTTGAAGATCGAGAGTAGCTTTGGATCGATCGAAGTCACCGGATCCGATACGACCGAGTGTCGCGTCGAGGCCTCGGTCCACGCGCGAGCCAAGAGCATGGACCAGGCCCAACGCATCTTGAGTCAGGTCAAGCTCCATCTCGATGAAACAGCCACGGGACTACATCTGTTTGTGGAAAAGCCCGCGGTCGGCAAAGGTGAATCGGTTGGCGTCAGTTTCGTGGTGTTGGTCCCTCGGCACACCGATCTCGATTGCCTGACCTCCTTCGGCAAGATTGAGATTCATGACATCGAAGAGGACGTGAGGGCTCAGACGAGTTTTGCCGGCATCCGTTGTGAGCGAATGGAGGGCGATCTCGATCTGGAGACCAAGCATGGTGACATCCGCTGCCATGAAATTGTCTCGACGGACATGACGCTGAGGTCTAGCTATGGCAATCTCGTTCTCAAGTGCCTGGACCTGGCGTCCTATCAGCAGCCCGGCAACGCGACCCTCAAAACCGAACATGGCATGATCCTGGTCGAAAACCTAGCGGCGCGGCAAATTGCGGCGCATACCAGCTTCGGCAACATCGACATCCACTGCGCGCCGACCGAAATCGAAGCCTTGAACGCCGATCTGGAGACTTCCTACGGGAGCATCGACTTTGACACGCCCAAGCGATTCGCAGGCAAAGTTCACATGACGACCTCCTATGGGTCGGTCAGAACCCGATTTCCCTTCACGGTCGAAGGGAAGGCCTCCTCGACTCGTCTGGTCGGCAGGATTGGGGAGGGCCGCGGGAATCTGCGCCTGCATACGAGTTTTGGATCCGTCATGTTGAGATAACAGTGCTGCACTGTCCCAAGAAAGGGAGTAAGGATGAGTACCGTCTTAGAGACGAGCATTGCCGGAACAGCACCCAAGCGCGGCAAGGTCCGCGATTTGTATGACTTGGGCGACCAGATGCTCATTGTCGCCACCGATCGCATCAGTGCCTTTGATGTGATCATGACCAACGGTATTGCCAAGAAGGGCATCGTTCTGACGCAAATCTCCAAGTTTTGGTTTGACCATTTGGACGGCCGGGTTGAGCACCATCTGATCAGTGATCGGGTGGAGGATTTTCCGGAACCCTTCTGCCACCAGCCCGAGCAGTTCGCGGGTCGCAGCATGTTGGTCAAGAAAGTGGAGGTGCTGCCAGTAGAATGCATCGTGCGTGGCTACCTCACGGGGTCGGGCTGGAAAGAGTACCAGCGGAACCAGGCCGTGTGCGGGATCGAGCTTCCGGCGGGGCTGCCCCAGTGTGGGCGTTTGCCGGAGTTCATCTTCACCCCCTCCACCAAAGCCGAGGTGGGGACGCACGATGAGAACATTCCCTTTGCAGAGTGCGTGCGGCTCATCGGTCAGGAGCGAGCCGAATATGTGCGTGACAAGAGCCTGGAGATCTTTACCCGCGGGGTGGAGTATGCCGAAAGCAAGGGGATCATACTGGCGGACACCAAATTTGAATGGGGCGTGACACCCGAAGGCACAATCATCCTCATCGATGAAGTCCTGACACCCGATTCCTCGCGTTTTTGGCCGGCCGACCGCTACGAAGCAGGTCGGGATCAGGAGAGCTTTGACAAGCAATTTGTGCGCAACTACCTCGAAGAGATCCACTTCGACAAGTCGGGTCCCGGCGTGGAACTCCCTAGCGACATTGTGGAAAAAACGAGTGCTAAGTACATCGAGGCCTATGAACGTTTGACCGGTAAGACGTTTACGTTTTAGGCTCTTTCTTGAAACTCCGTCTTTGACCCCGAGGCTCAGACCCAAGGGGAAGCCAGATCGAGTTTTCAGGCAGAGCCTATCCCTTCAGTTTCACGTCAATCGCCTGCAGAACCGCCCTGGCCCCAGTATGCTCAGGCTGCTTGCGGAGCGCATTCTCGATGGCCTCCTGGGCCATGCCCAGGTCATTGATCTGCGTGTAGATATAGGCCAGCAGGAAACTCAGGTCAAACGAACCTGACCGTTTCAGGAAGGTCTCGGCTTCTCCGATTCGCTGGTGCAACGCTGCTGTTCCCCCCACCTGGGCTGCCAGGTCAACCGGGACCTGTGCGTAACCAGGGCGGCGTTCGAGTGTCCATTCCAGGAAGAGGGCACTGGTGGAAAACTGGCTTTGGGCAAATAGAGCCAGACTCTTGCCGGCACTGGCCGCCGGGTCGTTGGGCTTATAGATGTCCGCCAAGGTGTAGGCATCGGCGGCCTTGCGGTAGTTTCCTCTCTGCTGGTGATCATGACCGCTCTGTATGAACTGATCGTACTTTGCCTGGGTGAAGGCCTGGAGGGTCGCGTACTGTGCTAAGGCGGCTTGAGCCGGTGTTGTCACCTCTTTGCCTTCCGTGGACAGATGGACTGGCCGATCGCTGTCCGCTTCTGTCCACGGGTCTTCTCCGTTGTCAAGGAAGGGTTCGGCTTCTGAGGTGGTCTGGGTGGGATCGGCGCTGCTCGGTTCGCTTGTCCCTTGTGTCTTGAAATAGTCTGCCCACTGCGCGGGGGTGAGTTTCGCCAGGGTGCTCATTGCCTCTGTGGGCATGGCGGTGGCAGGATCCTGAGACTTGGGCATCTGGGTCTCTGCGGGCGGATCTTGATCCGAGGGTCTCTGCTTTAGGTGTTCTGAATCTAGCGTTAGCAGGTCCGCGTCCTGGGCCTTGAGGAGGGTGTGTTTTTGCAGGAACTGTTTCACGTAGGTTTGTCCGGGGCCCGTCAGGAGAGAAGGTGTCTCCAAGGCGAGGAGTTGTCGGGCAAAGGACCGGTCGGAGGCCATGGTTGTTTGTATCCCGGGGACAGAGAACAGTTGCTGCTGGAGGGGACTGATGCTGGGTCCGCCGGGTGTGGGACGTCGATAGGGGACACGGGGCGTGAGTACGGCCGCCTGGCCGGGGACGCTATGGGTCACGGTGCCGGTTGGGGAGTAGAAGGGCGAGTACATGCCCGTGGACATGGGCAACATCTCCGCGCTGCCGGAGTGTCTGAGAAAGGAATCGAGATAGGCGCTTCCCAATTCGGCATGGATCGTGTGGGGTGGGGAGTAGGGCAGGCCGGCTCGAAAATGTTTTCCGCCGCCGACGTTGCCGGTGATGATCATGTCACTCGTCAACTCTGCGCTGTCTGTGCGGTTGATGAGACCATTCTGATAGCTGCTTGGCGGTACACTGACGATACCGGCGGGATTGTAGGGCCGGTAGTGGCTGGGGTTTTGAGCCAGGACTGTCATCGAGAGGCAGAGCAAACTCAGGGCAAGGGTCTTTTGGAGTCGGCTTATCATCTTATCTTCTTCTCTTCCTATCTTCCTACCGCTGAGCGTATTTCGGTTTTCCCGCCCAGCCGAGTTTAGTTGCCAGCGTCTCCCAGCGACTGCGGAGGGGATTGTTCACGACCAGAAAGTCACCCTGTGCCTTGGTGATTTTGACCACGTCTCCCGTCGACAACGGACAGGAGACCTGGCCGTCGATGGAGAGGGTGGTGCCCTCGTGGACCCTGTTCGCGACGATCTCCACGGTACTCTGCGCGTTGATGACGATGGGACGGAAACTCAGCGAGTGGGGACAGATTGGCGTAATGACGATGGCGTTCATGGAACTGCTCAGGATGGGGCCGCCTGCGGAGAGACTGTAGGCGGTCGATCCGGTGGGTGTCGCCAGGATCAGCCCGTCACTGACACAACTGGCCACCGGCTGCCTGTCAACGGAGATCTCCAGATCGACCATGCGAAAGGGGGGACCGGCCGTGACGAACACATCGTTCATGGCGGTGGAGTCGAAGCCCTTCTCCTTGACCGAGCAAGAGAGCATCATGCGCTTCTCCACCTGGCTTTCGCTGCCAACGACTCGATCGAAGAGTTGCTTAAGTTCCGCCACGCTGAACTCAGCCAGGTACCCGAGTTTTCCGAGGTTGACGCCGATGACGGGGACCCTAAGTTGATTCAGCGCCCGCGCGGCGGAAATGAGGGTGCCGTCTCCGCCGAAGACCACCACATAGTCCAATTCTCTGAGCGTGTCGGGTAGGCATGCGTCAACAGTGCCGTGCCAGAGAATATCGGCCTTGCCCTTGATGAACGCGCTGAATTCGGCAATGGCCGCCGAGACGGATTCCTTATGCGGATCCCCCACCAGCGCGAGTTTGGGCATGGATTGTTTCGGGGCCATCTGGTCTCTCGTCAGCCTCTGTAGGGTGCAGCATTGCCTGGACGGTTTCGACGATCGTATCGGCATTTATGCCGGCGTCCATGAGTTGTTGGCGGCGTGCATCTTCTCCGATAAACTTGCGCGGCGCCCCTAGGATGCGAATGGCGTTCAGGCGGGCCTCGGGCAGATCCAGTTGGCTGGCCATCTCCAGGACGGCGGATCCAAAGCCACAGGCCAGCCGGTGGTCTTCGAGCGTCACGATCCGTTTTCCCTGGTTGAGCAGGGCGGCGATGCGTTCGTCCACCGGGGCGGCAAAACGGGCATTGATGACGCCCACGCGGGTGCCATCCTGCTTGATGAGCCGTTCCTGGGCCCCCAGGGCGCAGGACAAGAGGCTGCCAAAACTGACGATGATCACATCGGCATCGTCGACGTCCCCGATACTGACCGACCGGCCCATCTCGAAGGGGACCTCGCAGGCCTTGCCGATGAGCCGTGCCTCGGGGACGGAATCTTTGGGGTAGCGAATCACAACGGCCTGATCCTGATGGAGGGCGAACTCCAGGGCCAGGCCCATTTCTATCTCGGTGGCCGGCGCGGTCAGCACCATGTTGGGCATCATTCTGAGATAGCCGATGTCCATGACCCCATGGTGTGTCGCGCCATCCGGACCGACGAAGCCGGCGCGGTCGATACAAAAGATCACCGGTAGTTTCTGCAAGGCCACTTCCTGGAAGATCTGGTCATAGGCACGCTGCAGGAAGGTGGAGTAGATACAGATCACGGGGCGCAAGCCACTGTGGGCCAGGCCGGCGGCGATGTCCACCGCGGCACTCTCTGCGATGCCCACGTCGTAGAATCGCTCCGGAAACTCTTTCCGGAAGTTGCCCAGTCCTGTTCCTCCGCCCATGGCGGAGGTGATGGCCACAATGCGTTCGTCTTCGCGGGCCAGGCGTGTGAGGTGATCTCCGAAGGCCTCCGTATAGGTCGGCAGGCCTTTCTTGCCGGAGGCGGTGACTGCGTCCCCGTTCATTTGGAAGGGGCCGGTGGAGTGAAACTTGCTCGGTCCGGAGCAGGCCGGAGAGAAGCCCTGACCCTTTTTTGTATAGGCATGCAGCAAGACGGGGTGATCGACCTCCTTGAGGGCGGTGAAGAGTTGGATCAGAGAATCGAGGTCGTGACCGTCGACGGGTCCAAAGTAGGGGATGTTTAACGCTTCAAACAACTGGCTGGGCGGCCTTATGACCATGCGCAGATGTTTCTTGATCCGTTCCACGGCACCGTCCATGCTGCGGCCGATCTTGGGCACATGCTCGAGTATCGTGCGGGTGGTCCTGCGGATGTCATCGTAGGTGTGGCTCAAGCGGATGCGGGAAAAGTAGGTGGCTGTCGCGCCCACGGTCGCATCTATGGCCATGGAGTTGTCATTGAGCAGGATCAAGAGCTGTCTCTTGACGAGACTGAGGTTGTTCAGTCCCTCGAAAGCGAGGCCATTGCCGATGCTCGCATCGCCCACCATGGCCACCACACGGCGCGGGTCAGAGTCATTGCTCGCCTGCTTGATCTGCTCGCCGAGCGCCAGTCCAATGGCGCAGGGGATGGCCGTGCCCGCGTGGCCGACCTTGAACAGGTCGTACTCGCTTTCGGCAGGATCAGGGTACCCGCTGATGCCGTGGGCCTTGCGCAATCTATCGAACTGATGCTTGCGGCCGGTGATGATCTTATGGGTGTAACACTGATGCCCTACATCCCAGACCAGCCGGTCCTCCGGGAAATCGAAGCAATAGTGCAGCGCCAGTGTCAGTTCCACAGCGCCCAGGTTGCTGGCCAAATGACCGCCGGTCTTACTGAGGGAGGCCAAGATGAACTCACGAATCTCCGCCGCCAGTTGCTTGAGTTCCTTGATCGACAGCCTCTTGACATCAGAGGGACTGTCCACATGTTTGAGCAATTCACCCATAACGTAGTCCTAACGTATTCTATGGTGTAACACCGCATTATAACCGAAGATACAATTCTTGCCCCGGGCAATTCCTGTTTTCTTGAAAATGGGTCGGTGGGTTTTTGGGTCTGTTGGTCAGTGGGTCAGTAGCGAGTCTTTTCGCCCGAAGCGACTACGGGTTACTGAAAACGCTGCGATCCGCCGCGAAGGATCTTGACAGTTGACAGGGCAGCAGCACTTGCTTACTTTCACTGCTCTGTCAGGCTGTTGTCAAGCAGTTCGTCC
>JADFHU010000607.1 GCA_022567055.1 Planctomycetota bacterium | reverse complement strand
TTCCGACCCTGTCGGTCGGCTCGGCGGCCCGAACACCCTTTGATTCACACCAAATGTGATGCTTAGAGCACCTACGCAAAATGACTCTGCATTCAAACGGCTTATTCTGCGTCTGGACGGCGTCAGGCTCCATCGACCGTCCTCGGACGGCCTGCTTCGCCTTCCTTGCCAGTCGCAGAAACGCTCGTTTTCGGTGCTACGATTCATTTTGATAGGCACTCTTAGGAGAAAGAGCCCTACGCCCCGAAGGGGCGCACTAACCCCAGAGAGGAGACACTCCCATGACCAACACGACATCTCGTCTGGCGTCGACCGCTGCTGCAGCATTGTTCACGTTTTGCGCAGCGGCGTACAGCGGCGTCCAGGTCAACAGGCACCCCAGCAATGACCAGAAAGACGTCCAAGTCGCCAGTAACGGCCAGGCCCATGCGATCACCGTCTGGAATAGCTACAATCAAGACGGGAATTCCGGGGGCATTTTTGGCCAACTTGTCAAGGCAGACGGACGCGTTTCGATTGACGAATTTCAGATTCATGACGACCCCAACGGCAATCAAGCCGAACCCGCCGTCGCGATGAATACCGACGGGTCCTTCCTAGTCGCCTGGAAAGGCCCCTCTGAGGCCGGCGACGCACACGACATCCACGTCTCTCTCTTCGACGCCAGCGGGCAACGCCTCTCCGCGGACACACGCGTCAACGACTTGACTGCGGACACACAGCGCTACCCGCGGGTCGCCCCGCTCACCGATAGTCGATTCATTGTGACCTGGGAGAGCCGCGGCTTGCCGGACCGCAGCAATTACGCCATCGCTGGTCGCATTATAGGGCCACAGGGTACTCCCGTGGGCCCCGAGATGACCCTAAGCGACACGAGCACCACCGCCCGGTATGCCGACGTGGCCACTAATTCCTTGGGCAACATGGTCGTCGTCTGGATGGAGGACCGGTCCACTGACAGCATCCGAGCCCGCCTATTCGATCCCAACGGCGTAAGCCTAGGAGACTCGTTCGTGGTCAACTCCGAACGCTTCCGGTCGATCACCTGGCCTTCGGTAGCGATGGGGACGGATGGCTCCTTCGTCGTCGTCTGGGATGGCGATACCCAGAGGGCCAGCGATGACGATATCCACGCCAGAAAGTTCGCAGCCAATGGCGAGCCGGCCTCAGATCAGTTTCGAATCAACACCACCCTCACCGGGCCGCAGCGATTCCCTGTCATCGCCCTCGACGAGCACAACGCGTTCCAAATCGCCTGGCAGTCTCAGTCCGATTCGCCGGACCTGGGTCAGGACGTCTACATCCGCCAGTACGACGCAGACTGCAATGCAATCGGCGGGGAAATAAGCGCAAATCAGCATCTCATGGACGACCAACAGGATCCGGCCATCGCCTACCTGGGAGGGGGTCGATTCCTGACGGCCTGGGAGAGCGAGGGCCAAGACGGATCCGGGACGGGCATTTTTAGCCTGGTCCTGCCCGAACCCCTCTCCGCCGACTACGACGGGGATGGCTTCGTTGACTTTCAAGACTACGGCCTCCTAGCCCGAGGTTGGCTTCAGCGAGAGGACCGCAGCGCTTGGGACCTCACCGGAGACGGCCTACTGAATGACAGTGACCTGATACAGTTCTGCCTGCAGTGGCTGGGGCCCCTGGAGCCGGCTCCCTAGACGGGCGGTCGAACTGGCGGGTGCTACACTTGAAATGCGCTAGCCGTGTGGGTGGAACAGGCTACCTCCGGACCATAGGGCCTGAGGTGTCAACGCGATAGGATCGAGAAATGCTTGACCGGCCAGGCGGCCCTCAGACGTAGTGGCAATTCAACTTGGCTGTACTCGCTGCCCGGATTTGCCGCTTGTCGGAGGAGACAAAAAGGTCCGCTTCCCATTCGATCGCGCAAGCGACCTGCAGGGCATCCAAAGCAGGTAGAGCACTCACTTCCAACAGTGTCGTCGACCGGGAGATGACCTGAGGGATGGCTTGGATCAGTAAGCAGTAACGGTAATCGGTCTGGGCCAGAAACTGATTACTGATTACGAACGTACTGAGATCCCGGGAGAGGACAAAAAAAGGGGCGATTGCCCTGCCTCCGCCCCGACCTCAATGGGCCTGCGAACCGTGGTAGACACCTAGGCGCAAGTCTGCTAGCTTGCCCTCATTAATCGGGACGCAAGCAGACGCCAGTCCGGGATCATCCGTATGACAACCGTAGAGAATGAGAATACGCCGACCAAACTGGATTTCGTCCGATCCATCGTGGCCGAAGACAGCAAGACCGGCAAATGGGACAGTCGTGTTCACACCCGCTTCCCCCCCGAGCCAAATGGCTACCTTCATATCGGTCACGCCAAGAGCATCTGCCTGAACTTCGGCATTGCCAAGGAATTTCACGGAAAGTGCAACCTGCGCTTCGACGACACCAACCCCGCAAAGGAGGGGCAGGAGTATGTCGACTCCATCATCGAAGACGTCAAGTGGCTGGGTTGGGATTGGGAGGAACGACTCTATTTCGCCAGTAGCTACTTTCAGCAAATGTACGACTATGCGCTGGAACTCATAAAAAAAGGGAAGGCCTATGTCTGCGATCTAAGCCCGGAAGAGACGCGGGACCACCGAGGCACTTTGACGGAACCGGGCAGGGAAAGCCCCTATCGCACCCGCAGCGTCGAAGAAAACCTCGACCTCTTCAAAGCAATGAAGATCGGAGCGTTCGCCGACGGCGCCAAGACGCTCAAGGCCAAGATCGACATGGCCCATCCCAATCTCAACATGCGCGACCCCGTCATGTATCGCGTCCTGCACGCCAGCCACCATAGAACCGGAGATGACTGGTGTATCTATCCCCTGTACGATTGGGCCCATGGACTGGAAGATTCGCTGGAAGGCATCACCCACTCCATCTGCACACTGGAGTTCGAAAACCACCGGCCGCTCTACGACTGGTTTCTCGATGCCTTGGAGGTGTATCATCCCCAACAAATCGAGTTTGCACGCCTCAATCTCACCTACACCCTCATGAGCAAGCGCAAACTCCTACGCCTCGTCGAAGAGGGGCTGGTAAGCGGCTGGGACGATCCCCGCATGCCCACCCTCTCGGGCCTGCGGCGGCGTGGCTACTCCCCCGCTGCCATTCGAAACTTCTGCAAGACCATCAGCGTCAACAAGTTCAACAGCACGGTAGATATGGCGCTGCTCGAACACTGTCTCCGACAGGACCTGAACAAGACCTCACCACGCGTGATGGCGGTCCTGAATCCCCTCAAGATCGTCATGACCAACTATCCCGAAGGCCAAGTTGAGGAGTTGGAGGCCATTAACAACCCCGAAGACCCGGATGCCGGCAGCCGTATGGTCCCCTTCTCCCGCGTGATCACCATCGAGCGTGAGGACTTCATGGAGGACCCCCCCAAAAAATTCTTCCGTCTGGCGCCCGGCCGAGAGGTGCGCCTGCGCTACGCCTACCTGATTACCTGCCACAAAGTCATCAAGGATGGTGAGGGCCAGATCAGCGAACTCCACTGCACCTATGACCCCCAGACGCGCGGGGGCAATGCACCCGACGGCCGCCGTATCAAGGCGACCCTGCATTGGGTCAGCGAGGCGCACGCGTTGGACGCCGAAGTTCGGCTCTACGACCATCTATTTGCCAAGGAAAACCCGGACGACGTGAACGAGGGAGAAGACTTCAGGGTCCATAAAATAAACAGTGGAAGGGGAACCGGCGGGCTGGATGCCATTTTTACCTAACCAGGCGAAGAGCTTTTCCATGGTTTGACCTATCTGATCATAAGAACCGTAATGGATAGCAGCGACCACTGTCTGGGCTTCTGTCTTTTTGACCTGGATTGCAGCAGTGACGGCTTTCGAGGAGAGGATACTTTTCTGGCCTGTGGATTGACTGACAGAAAACCCAAGAATGAGGGCGGTGTAAAGAATTACCTTAAAGGGATTCATTTATTTACCTCCTT
>JADFHU010000606.1 GCA_022567055.1 Planctomycetota bacterium | reverse complement strand
TGGTTTTGTGCCTGCGACGAGATGAAGCAGTACAAGTATTGCCATTGCCTGCTCTTCGTGACACCGGAAGGAAAACCCATCACGGAATACCTGCCGGAAGATCACGAAGGACGACAGATCTACGGACGCGTCAAGGACCCAACACCCGACAAGGGCCGCGAGGCGCGACACAAAGGTAAATCCACTGAACGAACCGTTTAACCACCCATTGAAGCCGAAAGAAGAAAAACGATGAGTAAACCACATCATTTCACCGATGCGAACACGAGACAGAGATACGTATGGCCGTTTGTGACCGTGCTTGGTATCGCTCTGTGCTCACTGCTTGCGGCGAGCAGCGAAAGGTTGTTTGGACAGGAGGTCGATCCTGGACCGACTCCGACCAACGATCCTCAGGGGTTCATATACGAACTAAGGTTTGGCACTGTTTTGGCCGGTTTTTTTGAGGAGTGCCATGGGTTAGGTTCCAGCAACGAGATATTGCAGCAGACCGTTGCGACAGAAGACGAGCGTGGTGTCATACTGGGAACGTCAGGGACGCTCACATGGCACACCATCGTGCTCAAGCGAGTCGGGCCGAGCGATGGCTTGGTGGTGTCTTGGCGTAAGTCCATGGAGGACGGGCTTGACCACCATGCGTTTCGGGACGGGACCATCACCCTGTTCGAGCCTGGTTCGATGGAGCCACTGGCAGGCTGGGCCTTTGACCGAGGGTGGGCCGCCAGCTTGGTTTTCAGCGGGGGCGTCGAGGAACTGACCATCGTGCACGAAGGGCTCAATCGTGTCGGCGTTGTTGGCGACGAACCTGCAGGTCGGCGCCGGCGCTAAGATCTCTCCGGCAGATTTCAGCACATTCTGGTAAGGTCGTTTGGCAGGGAGTCGCGTCGGAAGAGTGGATGCAGTGGATGAGAGGGTTTAAGGATTACTGAGAGAGCCGCGGGCGCCGCTCAACTCCGGGGTCGGCCGCATCGACGTTGTCACGAAGGAAGGGTACTACCGGTTTCCATAGGTTCTTCAGCGCAATCTGTTTCCAGGGCCGACTTTCCGCTCTCCGGCCGTGCTGATTCAATTTGATGGAATGGGAGGCTTTGAGACCGGGTAAACCTCTGCGCCGTACGCCAGCGCTTCGAAATACCGTCCATCAGAATCGCAAAGGCGTTGTAAACTGCGACGCCCTGCGGTATTCACTTCGAGTCCCACAAACTGCAATCCTAAGCATAAATGCTCGCTGTCAGCCGTTGGTCGGATCCATCTGATCAGGGCGTCGAAGTTGATTGGCATTTCGAAAGCCACAGGGGAAAACAGTAAGATGATGGACTGCCATTCGCGGAAGATTGGCTCATGCCTGATGTCGATCGCTACCTGCGCACCGCTTTCTGAGACATCAACGAGTGTACATTGCCAACAAGGTGGGGCTACTGCCTTCAGACCGTTTGAATCTACGCAGCGCTGCCAAAGGAGGGCTGTTGTTCTCAATGATTTGGTTAAGTTGAATCGGCCGCAACTTCTTCTTTCGTGGGTTTCGTTTCGATCCTGATTCCCAAGCACCACGCTACCGCCCT
Organism: Planctomycetota bacterium; assembly: GCA_022567055.1. GTDB lineage: Bacteria > Planctomycetota > Phycisphaerae > Sedimentisphaerales > Anaerobacaceae > JAIPFM01. The sequence continues at coordinate 2,408 of JADFHU010000606.1, read as the reverse complement.
GTAGCGGATTGGTCGATGATTCGATGCTAATCTTCACGTTCCAATCAGTCTCAATGGTTCGCCCCACCTTGTGTGTCTTGAAAACACTCCTTATCGCAGGACTCATGTTGCAGAAGCCCACGCGTCGGGTAGATCTGTCCAGTATTCCGTCCAATACGACAAGCCGACGCAGGGATGATTTACTTATTATCCGCACATCAGCGAAATCCAAGATAATATCGAACCCAATATCTTTTAGGGCGACTTGAATGATTCGGTCGAGTTCGTCGTTTGTCTGTGGTTCCGGAGGCAGTCTGACAATGACAATGTGTCCTGACCACGACTGTTCGCTCACTTCGTTACCCCTCTTCATATGACAACTCCTCCGTTGATGTCTGAAGCTTACTCTATGGAGTGCATGCAGGACCGATAGTATGTCGGCATCTCAAACATATGACTTTAGCAGTATCGCTTCAGAGTGGGAGAAACGGTAAGGGACCGGCAAGAAAATAGCGGCTTCCGTGGTACAATCCCGGCTGCGATAGCAGCATTATTAAAGGACCACGAAATAACTTGGCCTTTTGAATGCCCAATTGCACCCCATCTTTGATCGCTTCTCAATAGCGAAAACAGCGGCTTCCTTGGGTCAAATCTAGCTGCGAGAGCAGCAAAAAAGCATCCCAAGCAATCCGCGACGTAGAACGGCTACGCCTGTGGTTTCGCTCAATCGGCGCGACCCAATATGGGGTGCACTTGGACCCCAAATTGTCCAATCTATTTCTTGCCGATCCCTAAGAGCCGAACGGCGCGGATCACGGAACCAGTGGGGCGCGTCCGCTCGCGATACTGGGTACTGTGCATCCGTCTTGTTGGCCCCGGCCTTAGGGGATCCGGCGCTGCTGACTGTCCTGTTTCTTCTTTGCGGCTTTCGCTTGTTTGGCTTCCTTCTGCCGATCTCCTTTGGCCTTGTCCTTCTTGCCTTTCTTGTCGCCCATGGGGTGACTCCTTTCTGGTGTAGTCCGTTACATTCTGCCACGAGCGCAATTCCTGGTCATCGCTCTCGCAGGCCTGCCGATTCCGTACCCTCGGCGAACGGCGCTCGCGCCTCGAGCACCTCCTGCGACAGCGCCTGGCTCGCAACCGGATCGACATGATGGAGCAGTGTGGTGAGACCTTGCTCATCGTGCCTTTGCGACAGTTCTGCGCCCGCTACGGTCGTCCGACTACTTTTTGACCAGTTCCTCAAGAGCCTCAAAGTACGCCGCAAAATCGTTCCACACACGTGTCTGTTGAGGAGCCGGGATCAGCCTGGTAATCGGTACGGAAACTCCCTGCTTCCAGATCTTCAACACGAGTGATTCACCGGGCTTGAATGCCTCGGGCGGGTACTCGTAACTGCCGTAGAATCCGATGTCCTTCATACTTGTGACGCCTTGCTGGAAGTTGACGACGTTGGCCCAGCGTCGCGGATGAATCGGCCGCACCAACGTCTCCCCACGCCAGAGTTCCATGCGGTCGAAGTCCGCCTTGAACTTGAATTTTTGTGGTGCCGACGCTCCCAGCATCACCACGGCAAAAATCGAGCCCCCGGTCATCTTGATCTCGGGAACGGCCTGGATCGTGATCACCGCGCGGTAGTCTCCTCCGTACTTCCGCCACTCATAGAAATCTTCACCGACTTTGTAGTCCTTGCTCTTCTGCTTTTTCTTGCGCGTTCGCTTTTCGCGAGATTGGGCGGCGACCTTCTCCGACGACACCTGGAGGCCAGCGATCAGCACGGGGGTCAGGAGTTGCACGTCGAACTTGCCCGCTTCGATGTGGTAGTCCTTTGCGATGAACGTGCGGTTCTTGGCCTGCTCCCTTAGCTTGTCCGACGGGTACGGAAAGCTCGACTCCACGGGAAGCAATTTGGCCTCCGGCGCACTGGCCAGATCCGTACCGTACGCTTTTTCGAGCAGGTCATGGAGGAGGTGCACGCGGATAATTCCGGCCACTCCGGGACCCGAGGATGTCAGGGCGAACGTATTGATCCCGATCACCTGGCCCCTGGCGTTGCACAGCGGGCCGCCTGAATTGCCGGGGTTGATGTTGACGTCACTGTAGATCACGCCGGCCTCGACCTTGCTGACCAGGCCGCTGGTGAGGATGGTTTCGGTCGCGAGCGGACTTCCGATGGCAACTACTCGGTCACCGACTTGACAGGGTGGGCTATCAGGAGCATCGGGGGCGAGTGGCAGCGGCTTCAGACCAGCCACGGCCGAGGGCGCAATTTGTAGAATCGCGACGTCGTTCACATCATCCACTAGAATCAAACGGGCCGGAAACTTCTGCGTGCGATCGATTTTCACGGCGAGATAATCGGAACTTGCGATCACATGGTGGTTTGTGGCGACCAGGCCATGCTCCGCATCGATCAAGAAACCGCTTCC
>JADFHU010000605.1 GCA_022567055.1 Planctomycetota bacterium | reverse complement strand
TGCACTCCCCACGCATGGCCGAGTAAAATGCTCAGGCGCCTCATCTGCGCAGAGGGCCCAGACGCGGCCCGACGTAAACGACAACAGGCATGGAGCAACCCATGAAACGAGAAACCTCCCTGACGCGGAGACACTTTTTGAAGGGGGCCGCTTCAATCACGACCGGCCTGGCACTGCCCACGATCGTACCCGCGACGGTCTTCGGGGCCCGGGCGCCCAGCAATCGCATCGTGATGGGTGCCATTGGGGTAGGATCCCAGGGGACGGGGGATATGCGGGGCTTTCTGAGCAAATCCGGGGTTCAGATGGTGGCGGTCTGCGATGTCGACCAGGGCCACCGTGACCGGGCCAAAGGCCTCGTCGACGAGAAGTATGGCAACAGCGCCTGTCGCAGCTATCTGGACTTCCGGGAGCTGATCGGCCGAGGCGACTTGGACGCGGTCCAGTTGGCCCTGCCGGATCACTGGCATGCCTTGCCGGCGATCGCAGCCGCCAAGGCCGGACTCGACATTCACGGACAGAAACCCCTTGCTCGCTCTATCCGAGAGGGTCGCGCGATGTGTGATGCGGTGCAGCGCTATGGCCGGGTGTGGCAGACGGGCAGTCAGCAGCGTTCGGACCGGAAGTTTCGCCGTGCCTGCGAATTGGTCCGCAACGGACGCATTGGCAAGATCTTCAAGATTGAGGTGGGACTGCCCACCGGCGGCGGCACCGATGTCAAGGCCGTGACCCGGGTACCCGAGGGGCTCGACTGGGATTTATGGCTGGGACCCGCTCCGCGTGTGCCGTACCGAGGCGTCTCCCACTGGGATTGGCGCTGGATCATGGACTACTCCGGGGGCCAACTGACCGATTGGGCCGGGCACCACATCGATATTGCCCATTGGGGCATGGGCTGGGACCGCAGCGGACCGGTGGCAATCGAGGGGCAGGGGAATTATCCGAGCGACGGTATCTACAATGTTCCCACCGAGTATAAGTTCCACTGTACCTATGCCAATGGTGTCGTCATGACCGTGGCCAATAACCGACAGCTCACGCAGGGGGCCAAGTGGTATGGAGAGGGGGGATGGATTCACGTCAGTCGAGGCGGCCTGAACGCCTCCAGCGAGAAGATCCTCAAGGAAGAGATTGGCCCCGAGGAGATCAGGCTCTACCAGAGCCATGATCACAAACAGAACTTCCTGGATTGCGTCAAGAGCCGTGAGCTGACCATCTGTCCCGCCGAGGTGGGTCTTCGCTCCATCAGTGTGGCTCTGCTGGGGGAAATCGCCATGCTTACCGGACGTAGGATCAAATGGGACCCCGACAGAGAAGAGATCTCCAACGATCCGGAGGCCAGTGCGCTACTCGGTCGGTCCTATCGGGAGCCCTGGACACTCTAAAACATCAATCGCAAGCGTTCACGGAGTAAGGGATCGACAAGTGATGGTAAGGGTGTTTTGAACCGCAGAATATCGAACAGGGAACAGCAGAATGTTGAAGGATAGTGAGTTTGATCTCGTGGAGCGGTTTATTGACTCGCCATCGGACCTCGACCCTCTGATTCAGGAGAACGACGAATTGATATCAATCTTATTGGTCAGCGTTAAGACGGCAAAAAAGCGTCGGAAGCAAGAATTTGATAAGATTGCTTATGAGGCGCAGTAACTTCACCATTGGACATTCCTTGTTCGATATTCTGCGGTTCATTTCTGCTCGGAATGATCGGTGAACGGTGATCATCAATCTAACTCAGCCATGGAGTCTACACATCATGAGGCATTTGACGCTCACAATACTCTTGACCGCCGGCGGCCTTCCCTTCTTCTCCGTCCATTCATCCGCGGCCGCTACCGCGGACTACGAGGCCCTCGGCGATTACGACTTCGGCAAGTCGCGTCAGGCGCTGTCGGCCATTGAGCAAGAGATCCGCTCTCTGTCCTCGACAGGGCACCTGCAGGTCGAGTCGAGACTTCTCGATGTCCTTGACAGGCCTCAGGCTTCCTTCGCGGCCAAGCAGTTCGTCTGCCGGATGCTGCGGCGAGTGGGTTCCGCCCATTGCGTGCCTGACCTGGCTGAGCTGCTGAGCGATGCGGAGTTGTCCCACATGGCCCGTTTTGCGCTGCAACATCTGCCCGCTCCGCAGGCGGGGGCGGCGCTCCGCGCCGCCTTGACGACCCTGGAGGGCGATTTGAGGGTGGGGGTGATCGGCTCGCTGGGGCTGCGTGAGGATCGCCTGGCTGTCGACCTCTTGGCGGCCCTTGTGATATCGAAGGATCGAGGCACGGCCTCCGCCGCCATCAAAGCACTCGGCAGGATTGGGGGTAGAGAGGCCGCTCAGTGTCTTTCCACGGTCAACCTATCGGCCGGCCTGGCAGCCTTGCGTGAAGATTCTCTCTTGATGTGCGGGGACTCTCTGCTGGCCGAGGGCCAGCGAGACCGGGCCGTGGCCATCTACCGGGAAATGGTGGGCGAAGACCACGGCACTTGGATCAGAATTGCCGCCTATCGGGGGCTCGTGCAGGCCGAACCGACCCGCGCCGTTCCCTCGGTCCTGGCCTTGCTGAGAGACGACAACCTCGACTTGCAACGGGCCGGGGCAAAACTCGTCCATCGAATGCCGGGATCGGCGCTGACGCTGGCCCTGGCCCAACAACTGGCCACCCTCGACGCCCGCGGTCAAGCACTCTTGCTCAGCGCTTTGGACAGCCGCGGTGACAGAACGGCCCTCCCCTATGTCGTGAGAGTCTTGGACACCCGAAACTCCAGGAATGACTATCCCCGCGGCTATGAGGTATTCGCCTCCTTTGATGGGGGGCAATGGGGCGTTCCCATTGTCACTGGCAAGGGCACCTCGCCTCTCACGAAAATCCGGTTCGGCTCACCGGTCAAGACCCGCTACCTCAAGATTCTGCAAACGGGTTCTTCCGACAGTTGGCACTGGTCGATTCATGAATTGAGCGTTGAGTTTGAAGAGAGCCATCCATAGGCGAGCGTTGCCCTGGTTGTTGCTCATTGGCCTCTCTGCGTGGGCTCTGGTCGTCATAAACGATGAGTCGGCCCGGCAGGTGAGCAATGACCGTGGGGCGGCCGCGCTGCGCGCGTCGCAGCCGCTAGCGGCCCGGCCTGCGGGCATCAATGAATCGAATTCGCCCCAGGGGCCTCCCCCGGCGAAGCGCCCTGCGGCCTTCGATAGACGCCGCGCGGAAAGGCTTCAGATGGTGGACCTTCAGATCGAATCTCGGGGAATCAAGGATCCGAATGTGCTGCAAGCCATGCGCAGCGTGCCACGACATGCCTTCGTGGCGTCTCGCTTTCAGGCCGAGGCCTACGAAGACCGTCCCCTGCCCATCGAGCACGAACAGACGATCAGCCAACCCTACATCGTTGCCTTCATGACGGAGGCACTGGCCCTTGATCCCAACGATAGGGTTTTGGAGATTGGGACAGGATCCGGGTATCAGGCCGCCGTCTGTGCCGAGATCGCCAAAGAGGTGTACACGATCGAAATCATCGAGTCGCTGGCCCGCTCGGCCGCCGAGCGTCTTGAGACACTGGAGTACCGGAACGTCCATGTGAAAGCGGGAGACGGCTACTTCGGTTGGCCCGAGCACGGCCCCTTCGATGCGATCATCGGCACGGCTGCCGCGGGCCGCATTCCGCGGCCCCTCCTGGATCAACTCAAACCGGGGGGACGCATGATACTCCCGCAGGAAGATCGTCGCGGTTATCAATACCTGGTCTTGGTCACCAAGGATGCCGATGGCTCGGTCCACAAGAGAGAGGTCTTGCCGGTCCGCTTCGTGCCCATGACGGGCGAGGTCGAACGGCCCTAAGGACCCGCACAACAATAACTTGCCGCTTCTCCATCTCATCTTCAGGTCGTCTTCGGCCGTTCCTCAATCGCGAAATCCTCAACGTAGGCCCACTACGCGTCCGGTTTCGATCAATCGATCACGACCAAATCCAACCTAAATCTGAGCGGATAAT
>JADFHU010000046.1 GCA_022567055.1 Planctomycetota bacterium | reverse complement strand
CCCCGATGGTGGAACGAATTGTGCCCATCCTCGCCCCCTTCAAGCGTGCCTCCCTCGAAGTCAAGAAGGAGCGGACTCAAGTTGAAATCGGCCCGAACAAGTTTCCCATGGGGGGCCGGCAGGTGGGGATGATTGCGGGACCCTGTTCGGTCGAGAGTCGGGACCAGATTCTCAGGACCGCCGAAGCCGTCAAAGAAGCGGGCTGTATCGGCCTGCGCGGCGGGGCCTTCAAGCCCCGCACCAGTCCCTACAGTTTTCAGGGTATGGGTGAGGAGGGACTGAAGATCCTGGCAGAGGCCCGGGATCAAACCGGCCTGGCCATTGTCACGGAGGTCGTGGGAGTCGAGCAGGTGGACCTCTGTGCGCACTACGCGGATGTCCTGCAGATCGGTGCCCGCAATATGCAGCACTTTCCTCTGCTGGAGGCGGTCGGGCGGGTCGACAAACCCGTCTTGCTCAAACGGGGCATGAGCGCCCATCTGGATGAGTTCTTGCTGGCCGCGGAATACATCATGAATGGGGGAAATGACCAGGTCATCCTCTGTGAGCGCGGCGTGCGCACCTTCGAACGCTATGTGCGCAACACCCTGCCGCTGGCCATCGTCCCCGAGTTGAACAACCTGACGCATCTGCCGGTCGTCGTCGATCCATCGCACGGAACGGGGCACGCGCACCTGGTCCCGGCGATGTGCCGTGCGGCCGTGGCTGTCGGCGCGGACGGTGTGATTCTGGAATGCCACCCCGATCCTGAACATGCGGCCTCGGATGGCGCGCAGTCCATCACGCTCGAGGGCCTGAAGTCGATGATGGCGACCCTGCAACGCATCGCCGAGGCGATAGGACGAACACTGTAGGTGATTGAGGCGGCGGGGGGGCACGATGATGGCTGTGAGTGAAACTCTCTCACGGAAGACGACCGGCCAGTTCCACTCGTAGGCAAACCCACGGTTTCAGGGTTTGGGCCGCCTGGCGGACCAGACAGAGCCGTCCACCCATGAACCGTGAAATGGCGCTCTGTCACTGCCTATTGAGATCCCCATGGCCAACTGAAAAAAAGGTCACATTTTCTGAAAATGCACTTGCAGAAATACTACGCATGTAATAAAATAGGGATATTACGAATGTAATATATCTGTGATAAGGCAGGTGAAATGGCAGATCTCCCTAAGATATCAGAAGCAGAAATGGAGGTCATGCAGGTACTTTGGGCGGACGAACCCATGACAGCCAATGAGGTGGTTGAGGCCCTCCTGGAACAAACCGGTTGGAATCATCGCACCATCAGAACGCTGCTGGGCCGCTTGTCGAAAAAGCAGGCCATTGGCTACCGCGAGCAGGAGCGTCCCTTTAGGTATGTTTCCCTGGTCTCGAGAGAGGAGGTGTCGCGGGTGGAGAGAGCCTCCTTTGTGAAACGGGTCTACAGTGGGGCCATCATGCCTATGTTGGCGGAGTTTATCGAAGACGAGCAGTTGTCCGAGGCGGATATCCGGCAGTTGAAAACCATGCTTACCCGACGTGAGGGAGACAACGATGAATCCCATGGTTGAATTCTTAGAGGCAACGCTGCGCTGGGTGGCTCAGACCACCGTCCAAGGCGCCGTTCTGGTCTGCTTGATCCTGCTCATCCAGCTCGTGCTGGGCCGGGACTGCCGGGCAGATGGCGTCATGCGCTCTGGTTGCTCTTGGTGGTGCGTCTACTCTTGCCCTGGGCGCCGGGCAGTTCGATCAGTGTGTTCAATCTCCTTGCCAACCAAGGGAACACGACCGACACGGCCGTCTATTCAGTCACGGAGACGGGAGTCGCTCTGCGGCCGCCCACTCCTTCCAAGACGATCGCAGGTGTCTTGCCGGGTGGATCAGAGAGCGTCGAGACCGGCGTCCCGACCCCTCAAGTCGCGCCTGCCACGGGTCTGGAGCGGAAAGTGACCTTCGCCCGCGTACTGCCCGGCATCTGGCTCTTGGGTACACTGCTCGTTCTGTTGAGCAGCGTCGTCGCCGGTACCTGCCTCTCTTGGAAGGTCGGACGACGACGGCCCGTGACTGACTCGGCCATCCTCGATCTATTGGAAGACTGCAAGGACCAGATGGGTGTCGTAACGGTCGTCGGCTTGGTCGAATCCGATCGTCCGACAGGCCCGGCCCTCCTTGGCTGTCTGCGTCCCCGGATCATTATGCCTTCAGGGCTCTTGCAGACGCTTTCCCACCCGCAACTCCGTCACATCTTCTTGCATGAACTGGCTCACTTACGGCGGCATGACATCTGGGTGGCCTGGATCAGCGCCGCCCTGCAGGCCGTGCACTGGTTCAATCCCCTCATCTGGATCGCCTTTCATAGAATGCGTGCCGATCGAGAAGTGGCCTGCGATCAACGCGCGCTTGGCCAAGTACGTGAATCCGAGGTCACGGCCTATGGCGAGACTGTCTTACTGTTGTTGCAGCGTTTTTCCCGACACCGCTATCTGCCGTCGATGGCGGAGTTGGTCGGACAGAAAACACAAGCGGAAAGGAGAATCACCATGATTGCACACTACAAAAAAGAGACTCGCCTGGTTTCATTCTGGGCCCTGGGGCTTTTGGCCTTGTTCGGCGCTGTGGTCTTGACCGATGCAGCACCGCAGTCCTCGGATCACAGCGGCCCCCTGCTATCAGGGCAACCCAGAGCACGAGACTATCAGTTCATCTTCACCGGGGATGCCACGCGCGGCGAAGGGTACGCAAAGGGGGTGCTGGGATGTGTCGTGACGGAGTCCGGGATCCACTTGAAAGGCATCCAATCGGTTTCCACTTCATCCCGTTTTCCCCTCGGAGCCGTTTCCATGTACCATTTGCAACGCCCGAACCTGCTCGTTAAGTTTCCTCTTGAACCGGGAAGCGAATGGAGTGACCAGTGGAAAGGCTATTGGTCCCCTGCTAATCGCCAGTGGATGGACTTTCAGTCTGTCACTAAGGTGTCGGTTGACCCAGCCGCGCTGGCCCTGGCCGCTGGGACCTTCTCAGATTGCATTGTGATCGAGACGAAAATAAGCGTAGCGGAGACCGCCCACCCAGATGACAACCAGAGTGTCATCAATGCCACCTGCGGCACTCGGACCATCTGGCTGGCCCGAGGCGTGGGCATCGTCCGCATGATTAATGCTCATCGCGACGGGACGACCAGCGAGATGTCGTTGACCGACTACACCATCGGAGGGGAAACGGAAGAGTACTTTCCCATGGTCCACGATGCCAAGTGGTCCTACCTTTTTAAGGACCATTCCAAGAGGTCCTACCTTTTTGGGAATCACCCAGGGAAGGAAGGCATCAAAGAAGAATGGGTTCTCAGCGATCTGCAGGAGGTCGGATACCGCTCGTTCGAGGACCTCTTTCCAACACCGCAGGGAGGCCAAAGTTTCCCCAAGAAGGAGACGGGCGAAACAGAAGGGGCCTATCAGGTCAGGATACGTCACTATGTTCGGGTTTACGAGGAGGCGGAAGCGGAATCGCCAAGGCGGTCCGGTGAGTCACAGGCCGGTTATGAGGCGAGAACAAGGGCAAGCGTTCGCAACAAACTGCGGGCCGAGATGACGTCACCGGCAACCATCGTGGTAACCATACCGAAACGCCCTGGTGAATCCGAAGCCGCGTATCAGGCGAGACTACGGGCTGCCGCCCGAGTCAGCATACCTGTGTCTAAGTTCAACTTGAAAAAGCGGCGTGGCGAATCAGAGGCTGCATACCAGGCCAGGTTGCGTGCGGCGGCCCGGAACTTCAGACTGACAGAGGTGATTCTGACCGAGAATGGCGCCGGCGGGCACTTCAAGACATTTGCTACGGCACGTAAGGCCGACGGTGAACACCTGGCTCGTGCTTGCTTTCAGTTTGAATCGTCTGAAGATCTGTTTAGGTTGACATTCCAGGGCAGCAAGGGGGCCGCACCTGAACCGAGTTACTATCCGACGGTCTGGTCCTACCTTAGCGGTTCACATGACAGCATATTTCATTTTTCCACAGTCCTCGGGACTGCCTGGAAGCAACCCGGCCTTGCGATTTCTGAGGCGATGTCGTCCATCGCGGGGCTAGAAGGAGTGACAGTTGAATCCGGCACCTACGACGAATGCCTCAAGATCGTCACCGGGATTTCAGGTGTATGGCATGCCAGTGGCGAATTCAACCGTTTCATCAATGGCGTACGCACGCTCTGGTTCGCGCCCGGCGTGGGTCTGGTCAAGATGGTCTACGCCTCGGAGAACGGCAAACGCACCGAGGCCGAGTTGGTTGACTTTACGGTCGTCGAGCCCACAGCCAGCTACATGCCGCTGGCCCTGGGGAACGAATGGACCTACCGTTGGACCACGGGGTATCGGGACTACGACGTCATTGAAACCCTGCGCATTGCGGCGCCGGGCGAACACGTCTACATGTTCGTCCCCAGGCATCAGAACAGTGGCCCTGATTGGGAATTGATCGAATGAGTCTGCCTAAGCGGACAGGCGGATTTGGGGGGTGATCTCCGATGGATGGCTCAGCAACACCCGAGCCCCCTGTTCCCTGAGTTCTGATTCGGGGCGAAATCCCCACAGGACGCCGGCGGGGAACATGCCGGCGGCCCTGGCTGTCTGCATGTCGACGCCTGAATCGCCTACGAACAGGCAGGCGCCGGCCGAGACACCGAGCTGCTGGGCGATGGCCAGGGCTGCTGTCGGATCGGGTTTGTTGGGTGTCGCGTCCTGTTGACCGAGAATGGTTTCGAAGGGCCACTTGGATAGATGCGCGTCTGCACAGCGCACCGTCAGGACGTGCGGCTTGTTGGAGAGGATAGCGAGTTTGACATCGAAGCGGCTGACCTGGTCGAGCATCTCGGCGATCCCGGGATAGAGTTCGGTATTGTCATTCCAGTGTCGGCCGTAGTCTTCGAGGTAGGCATCGAAGCAGGTTTGTATGGTTGCAGGGCTACGGTGAGTCTCGGGCAGTGCCCGTTCTATGAGGACCCTAGACCCATGCCCTACGAAATTGGGAAAGGCGCTCAGTTCGTGCGTGGGGTGTCCCCGCTGCGCTAATACGCGGTTGGCTGCGCCCGCGATGTCGGCCAAGGTGTTGAGAAGCGTTCCATCCAAATCGAAGAGGATAGCTCTGTATTTCATAGGAGATTCGTTCCGTGTGTAGTGTCCATGCCTACACGCACACCCTCTCCACGACCTCCAGGGCCTCCGGCAGCTTGTCCTCAGGAAAACGCCGCTGCATGGCGGCGGCGACGAGCCCCACGAACATGGGGTGCGGGGCCAGAGGACGGGAGGTGAGACAGGGATGGGCCTGTGTCGCCATGAAGTAGGGATGGGTGGGCAGTTCCAAGATCTGCATGATGGGGTGGTCGGGGGCTCTTCCCGAAAAGACCAAACCGGCCTCCTCCAGTTGCCCGATGTATTGGGGGTCTACCTCGTATCGATGCCGGAAGCGCAGCCGTGTGCTTTTGGCATTGTTGAATAGCTTGGCGGCCATCGATCCCGGCGTGATGAGCACCTCACGGCCACCCAGTCGCATGTTGCCGCCCAGACCTTCGATCTTCTTTTGCTCCGGCAGAATATCAATCACCGCATGCAGACAGTCGGGCACGATTTCGCTGCTGTTGGCCTCTTTGATCCCGCAGACATGCCGAGCAAACTCGATGACCGCCATCTGGAAGCCAAAACAGATGCCCAGGTAGGGTAAATTGTTTTCGCGGGCGTACTGGATGCAGGCGATTTTGCCCTCGGCACCCCGGATGCCGAATCCGCCCGGCACGATGATGCCATCGACATGTTTAAGCTTCTCAGCGGCCGTTTTGGGCTCGATGTCTGAGGTGTCGATCCAGTCGATGTTGACCTTGCAGTGCAGGGCGATGTCGGCGTGTTCCAGGGCATTGATGATGGAGGCATAGCTGTCACGGAGCGAGGTGTACTTGCCGGAGATGCCGATGGTAATCTCTTTGTTTGCCGTGCCGATCTTGTCCGTGAAGTCACACCACCGCCCCCAGCTCTTGCGTTCGTAGCGCAGATCGATTCGGTCCTCAATACCGAGCAGGCGAACCACCTCAAAATCCATGCCATAGTCGCGGAGCATCGAAGGGATCATGTAGATGCTGCTGCAGTCATGCATGCTGATGACACGCTTGAGAGGGACATTGCTGTAGATGCTGATCTTTTGGCGGGCGGTTTCATTCACCGGACGGCTGGCGCGACAGGCAATAATATCGGGTTGGATGCCCAACTGCATGAGCTGCTTGATGCCGAGTTGGGCCGCCTTCGATTTCTGTTCGCCCAGCGTAGGGGGTTCCATGATGTAGGTCAGGGCCACGAAGCAGCAGTGGCCCGGGCCCTCTTCGTAGGCCAGTTCCCGCATGGCTTCGATGTAGTAGGCGTTCTCCAGGTCGCCCACCGTGCCGCCGATTTCCACGAAGACGACGTCGGCGTCGCTCTCCAGAGCGAGGGTTCTCAGCTTGAGTTTGACCTCGCCGGTGACATGGGGAATCATCTGCACGTCCCGGCCCAGGTAGTCGCCGTGACGTTCCTTGTTGAGAACCGAACTGAAGATCTGGCCGCTGGTGGCGAAGTTTGCCCGACTGAGGTTCAGATTGAGCATGCGCTCGTAGGTCCCCAGATCCATGTCACATTCCATGCCGTCGTCGAGCACGAACACTTCGCCATGCCGGAAGGGGTTGAGTGTGCCGGAGTCGATGTTGAGATAACCCTCCAGCTTGATGGGCGCGACCCTGAGTCCCTTGTCCTGCAGGAGCTTGGCCAGACAGGAAGAGAAGATGCCCTTGCCCAGGCCGCTCATCACGGTGCCCGTGACAAAGCAGTAGCGAGTCTTGCCCTTCTGGTAGCCCTCGGGCATGGGAGAGAAAAACTCACTTTCGGTGGTGACGTTGCTAACCTTGCTTAGTAGGTCTTCGCTCTTGGTCATCGTTGCCAACGGTCCCTTCATTGCTTAGGGATCGGCAATAAATAAATTGGACAATTTGGGGTCCAAGTTATTTCTTGCCGGTCCCATAGAATTCATTGGACGGTCCATTCCAGGATACCGCCGCTAAAGTTGTCCTGGTCGTCCCAGTAGTATAGTTGCCAGCCGGCCGCAATGCGACACTGTCCGCGTCCGGTACCGTCGACCGAGATGGCCTTTTTCGTTTTCATGGTGCCCCCCTTTCAATACCCTCCCGGCCTGATGCTGGTCTACGAAGGCATCGTACTGCTCCGGCGTATCGATACCCTCCGCAATGTGGGTCACCCGACCTACCAGAATGTCGTAGCCATGTTCCAGCACCCGGAGCTGTTCTAGTTTCTCCGCCCGTTCGAGTACGCCTTGAGGTAGTTCGGTGATGGTCTGAAGGAAGGCCTTGCGGTAGGCATACATGCCTACATGCCGCAGGTAGAGGTCAACCGGTCCGACCCCGCCGGTGTCCCGATGGTAGGGCAGGACTGACCTGGAAAAGTAGAGGGCCCGACCCGACTGATCGGTCACCAGTTTCACGATGTTGGGATTACCAATGTCATCGGGGTCCTCGAAGGGTGCGCCCAACGTAGCCATGTCACAGCCTTCGGCATCGATGAGCAGTTGGGCGATCTGGTCAATGTGGCTGGGATCGATCTGGGGTTCGTCTCCCTGTAGATTCACGACGATGTCGGCCTGCATCGGTGCCATGGCCTCCGCAATGCGGTCGGTGCCCGTTTGATGGGCAGCGGAGGTCAGCACGCAACGAGCACCGAAGGCCTGTGCGGCGTCCAGGATCCGCCGGTCGTCTGTCGCGATGATGACCTCCTCGGGGATGCCGGCCCGGCAGGCCTGCTCGTAGGTGTGCTGAATCAGGTACTTCCCCGTCCGGTTGGCCAGCATCTTGCCGGGAAAGCGGGTCGATTCATAGCGTGCGGGAATGCAAACGACAACCCTCACTGGTCTTGTCCTTTCTCACCGGGTATCTTGTTCAACATGCACCCTCTTTATACCAGACGCGGCATGGGCAAACCGCGGGTACTCATGTGGCGTTTCACCCGTGGTCATCATGATCTCTCGGCATCCATACTCGAGACCACACTAAAAGCGGAGTCAATATAGAGAAGGGTTTACAAAACAGTGGCAAATCCAACTGGGCACGTATTCTATGGCAGGGGGCTTGCGATGTCAATGGTCGGCTGGAGTCCTACGGTTAAAGTAATCAGTAAACAGTAATCAGTGATCGGTCAGGGCCAAAAACTGATTACTTTGTCACTGATTACTGATTACTACCCCCGTGAGATCCCGGCGAGGGGTAAAAAAAAGGGGCTTTAACGTCTGCCTAAGTTATTATGCGATTGCCCTGTGGAGTTAGGGCCTGGAATCCGGAGCGGGGTGCGGAGAAGTCATCCCAAAACCTCTTCTGACTGCGATTGGCTGCAACGCCCGTGGATCGGCGTTGTCGGCGAAAAAGGTTCTCGACGTACTTCAGTACGCCTCCGAGCCTTTTTCACCTCCGCCTTGACCACGAACGTTTCGCTCAATCTCGTTACAAAACAGGTTTTGGGATGACTTCTAGATTTTTTGGGAAAAACTGAGAATCTTGCCAACAGAACCTTCGTCTTACGCATCATAGGTTAATAGAATCAGGACAATGGAAACGACGGTCACGACAAGTTGGGAGCTGGCGATCGCGGCGCTGGACGGCGAAAAAACGACGAGCCGGAAGATTGCGGCCGCTCCCATCTGCTGCATCGATGTCTTTCTGGCCCGGAGACCGGATCTCTGGCGTGTGGCCGCGGGCATGGGCTACGGGGTTGCGGATGCCGAAGATGTCCTGCAGGATGTGTCGCTCAAGGCGAAGAATGAAGACCAGGCCTGGCAGTCGGAGGCCAACTGCTACCGCTGGCTGGTCCGGGTGACCGTCAATCGCTGCCTGAGTCAGCGCCGTAGCCGGTCGCGTTTCACCAGGCACACGGCTCGGATTTGGGAAAAACAGATGTCGACGGAGGTCGACAGGGACTCGGGCGCAGGAGAGGCGGCCCAGGCCGAAGAATTGGAGTGCGTGCGAAATTCCTTGGAAGAACTGACGCCAAAGTTGCTGATGCCGTTGACACTGCGATACTTCTGCGACATGAAATCAGATCAGATCGGAGAAATCCTGGCGACACCCGCGTCGACCATACGAGCCCGTCTACGCCAGGGGCGGCTGATCCTGGCGAAGCAACTGGCCAAAAGGGAAATCAGGCGATGAAGAACAATCCGTGTGCAACGATCGAGGGCAAGCTCGTCGACTATGCCGATGGGGAGCTGCCTCAGGAAGAGGTGGGCGCGATTGAGGCCCACTTGGCGGTCTGCACTGAGTGCCGCCAACTGCTGGTTCACTTGAACAGGTCGCTGGACGCCTGCCAGACCCTCTGGGAAGACATGCTTGCCGAAGCGGTTTCCTGCTCCGACGAAGCAGCAAGAGGGCAACGCGCGAGGGGCGGATGGTATGTGGGGCTGGCAGCGGGTGTGATGGTTCTGATTGCCATTGGCTTTGCCGGGTATGCTCAGAAGTCGGCCAGGGCTGTGGATCTCGATCAGGTTCAGCGGCAGATGGCGGAGGCGGGGCGGGCTGCCAGGCTGTTGGCAGTGGCGGACCTGTTAAGGGATCGCTGTGGGTATGATGACCTGGTGGAACGGAAGTACCAGTACATTGTTCAGACCTTCCCCGCAAGTGACTTCGCAGAGGAAGCAAGGTCGCGTCTAAAATGATTTCAGTTCTTCAAGGAGACGAATCATGAAGCGTTTGGTAGTCTTTTTAGTGCTCATGGGAACTGCGGCTCCTGAGAGAGCTGTATTAGCCGCAGAACGCAACGAACACGAGATTCCTGGCATTGTTTTCAAGACCGACGATGGTGTTGTGACCTGGAGCAACCGGAGATTTGAAAGGGTCCCTGGTCTGTCGTGGCCAACCGTTGTGGCGGAGTTTTACGTCCGGGGTGAGTTGCGGACCCATCGCCTGTCGGACCATGTCAAGCAAGTGCGGGAGACTCCGTTTTGGGCCCGCCTATCCGACGAGCAGTTGGCTTTCTGTCGTCTGTACCAGTTTATCATGGCGACGCCCGCGCTAGAAGGAACCAGTCTCGAAGGATACTCACTTATTCAGATACTGGCCGTCACCCAAGAGGACGCGCAGAGGTTGTCGAAAGCATTAGTAAGTGTTTTTATCCACTTGGATGCCAAATGGCGTGCGGAGAACATAGCTAGGGCGGAGGAGGAGATGGCTACGTTCCAGGAACGTCTGAGCAGAGCGCAAACAGCTTTGCCAGAGGCCTTGACTGAATTGGCGGCTGTCGAGTCGGCCTATGGGACGATCAAGAACAGTGCTCGGTATCGCTCTCGAGGAGACAACGATGCCGCCGAGGCAGCGAAGGCTACTGCTCTGCGCATGGATGCACACTTGGATGACACAGAGATAGCAATCGCCGAGATCCGAGCTCGATTGAAGATTATTGACCAATACAAGCAGCTTGAGAAGCTGGGAATTCAAGAGAAACTGGATTTGATGGAAGTTGAGTTGACGATTGAATTGACAGGTTTGACCGCCCGCAGAGAGGCGATCACCAAAATCGTGTCGGAGGCGAAGGACTTGAGACAGCATAAGCTGCGGCGACTGGAACTGACGGCCCAGATCGACAAACTGAATGAGTCGATGAGAAGAAACCAGAATCATATCAGAGAGAGGAGAGAGACGTTGGCTATTGTATCGCGAGAGACTCCAGGAGACTTCCATCCGGAGTCTGTCACCATACGTCCGGTGAGACTGCTGTATTCGGACTAGATTCGTCGCCGCGCTGCTGACGATAGCCTCTCACTTTTTCATGAAGGCCCTTGACAGGGTCGAGAAGAAACTGTTTAATAGCAGCATCATGAAGGCAAACGACCGCAACAACCAGATGCGTTGGTGGTGGCTCAACGGATAAAACCCAGCGAGCCCCGTAGTCATTTGCTATAGACACACCCTAGATTGAAGAAGACTCGACGCGGCCTGCTGGCAACAGCAGGCCGCTTTTTTTGTTTGTATTTTAACTGGCTTACCACTAAAAGGTTACGGCAAGAGTAGCGCTATGGAAGACTATCGACAGATCATTGAAAGTGCCGAGCCGGGACAGATCATCCCCATCGTGAAACAGATCCGTTTCGACGATCCGGTGGACTTCTTTGCCCGCGTGAGTGACTATGGGCGGGCCGAAGACTGCTGTCTCTTCGAGTCCCGGGAGTATCTGGCGGGCAAGGGCGCCCTGAGCTTTGGAACCGGTAAACCGGCCCTCTATGTGACGGGCAAGCAGGATGAGTTTCTGATCAAGGCGTTGAACGGCACGGGGCGGCGCATGCTCGCCTATTTAGGGAGGCAGACCGATCGCTTCGCCTTTTGCGAGACAGTCGATTTTGCCCAGGACCGAATTACCGGGACCATCCAGCATGTGGACGAGGTCGTGGACGAGCAGACGCGTCTGAACTGCACCAATCAGATGGATGTGCTGAGGGTCGTGGCCTTTTCCTTTCGCCTGGCCACGCAGCCCTTTCGCGTCACCTGCGGGTTACTCGGTGCCCTGAGCTATGATTTTATCGATCAGTTTGAGAAGATCCCGCAGAATACAGAGGATCTCCTGGGCAATCCCGACTACGAACTCTATTTCGCCGACAATATCTTTCTGATGGACCATGAGAAGAAAGCCGGCTTCGTGGTCGTCAATTGCATCGTGACGGACGAGGATCGGGAAGAGACCCTGGCGGAGGCCCAGGCCTGCTTCGACTACTACGAGAACATGGCCCGCTTCGAGGCCCCCAAGGCCAAATCCCCGAACGGCGCCCTGGCGGAGGCCAGCACGGATACCGATCAGGCGAGCTATGAAGCCATGGTGGCGGAGGCGAAGAAGCATATCGTCGATGGCGATATCTTCCAGGTCGTCCTGAGCCGGACCAAGGTCGTCCCCTGTGCGGACGAACCCCTGGATGTCTACAAACGCCTGCGTGAACTCAACCCCTCCCCGTATATGTTCTACATCCATTCACCCCACACCATCCTGCTGGGATCCAGTCCGGAGCTGAACCTGCGGGTCAGCGGTACGGAGGAACGGGTGGTGGAGATTCGTCCCATCGCCGGCACCAAGCCACGGGGCAAGATCGGCGGCGAGATCGATCCAGACACCGATTTTCGCTACGAGGCGGAACTGAAGATAGACCGCAAGGAGTTGGCCGAGCACATGATGCTGGTCGATCTGGCCCGCAATGACATCGCTCGGATAGCCGCCTCCGGCAGCCGCGTGGTGAACGAGTTGCTGGTCGCGGAGAAATATGAGTCGGTGATGCATCTGGTCAGCAATGTGCAGGGGACACTTGCAGAGAATCTGGACGCGTTGAGCGCCTACCTGGCCACTATGAACATGGGGACACTGACTGGGGCGCCCAAGATTGAGGCCATGAAGATCATTCGCCAACTGGAAAAGACCAAGCGGGGATACTATGGCGGCGCAGTCATGTATCTGACCGTGGATGGGCAGTTCGACAGTTGTATTACCATCCGCAGTATTCAGATGCGTGATCGCAAGGCCTACATCCGCGTGGGGGCGGGTATTGTGCATGACAGTGTGCCCCAGACGGAGTTCGAGGAGACTGAGCACAAGGCGGGATCTTGCATGCGGGCCCTGAGGGGACCGGCAAGAAATAACTTGGACTTTTGAATGCCCAATTGCACCCCATCTTTGATCGCTTCTCAATCGCGAAATCCGCGACGTAGAAGAACAGCTACGCCTGTGGTTTCGCTCAATCGGCGCGACCAAATATGGGGCACACTTGGACCCCAAATTGCCCAACTTATTTCTTGCCGATCCCCAGAGGGGGAGTAGAAAAGAGGCATAGCATCATGGCACAGAAACAAAAGGTATTATTTATCGATAATTTTGATTCTTTCACCTACAACCTGGTGGATGACTTCTGCAAACGTGATTGTGAGGCCAAGGTCTATCGTGCCGACACCGAGCCGGCGGCCTTGCAGGCGATCGTTGAGTCGCTGGATCCGGACCTGCTGGTGATCTCGCCTGGGCCGGGAACACCGAAGACGGCCGGCGTGTCCTTAGCCGCGGTGGACTGCTTCAAGGAGAGGTTTCCGATCTTCGGCGTCTGTCTGGGGCACCAGACGATCGTGGAGTATTTTGGGGGGCAGATTGGGCATGCCCCGGAACCGATGCACGGCAAGCCGTCCCGCATCACTCACAACGATCAGGGGGTATTTGCCGGGATCGAGAACCCCTTGCAGGCCGGCCGCTATCACAGCCTGATCGCCACGCAGGTCCCCGACTGCCTGGAGGTGGTGGCGGAATTCGAAGGCATCGTGATGGCCGTTAAACACAGGACCTTGCCAATCTACGGCGTGCAATTCCATCCGGAGAGCATCCTGACGCCGGCGGGTGGCCGGGTCATCGAGAATGTCCTGGCGATCGCCGCCGAGGCGCGGCGATGTGTGGTGCCCGACTAGAGGAGCCTCAAGGTTTTGCAGGGGTTTTGCACAAGGAGCCTGAATGGCACGTTTTATTGACTACTTGAACTCTCTATTGGCAGGTGAGGATCTGACCCATGCGACCGCGGGAGACTTGCTCGATACGATCTTCGCCGGCGATGTCCCCGAAGCGCAGATCGCCGCGTTTTTGACCGCCATGCGGATCAAGGGGGCCACGCCCGCCGAAGTGGCTGGGTTTGCGGGGTCCCTGCGACGACATGCGGTGAAGGTGCCGGTGAAGAGTGAGGGTCTGATCGACACCTGCGGCACCGGCGGCGGGTCGGTCAAGACCTGCAATGTGTCGACGGCTGCGGCGTTGGTGGCGGCGGGGGCGGGGCTTTCGGTGGCGAAGCACGGCAATCGCGGCATCACCAGTGGATGTGGCTCCGCGGACGTGTTGGAGGCCCTGGGGGTCAAGATCGATGCCGGCCCGGACAAGATTGCAGAGTGCATCGAGAAGGCGGGCGTGGGATTCATGTTTGCGCCGATGTTCCACCCGGCCATGAAGTATGTTCAGCCCATTCGCAAGGCGCTGGGGTTTCGGACGGTGTTCAACATCTTGGGACCGCTGGCCAACCCCGCCGGGGTTCGGGCCCAGGTCCTGGGAGTGGCCGATGCGGCCCTGATGGAGTGTATGGTGGAATCGCTGCAGCTATTGGGGGCCACCCGCGCCATGGTGGTGCACAGTGATGGACTGGATGAAATAAGCACATTGGGCCCCACGCAGATCGTCGAATTGAAGGAAGGCCGGATCAGCCGGTCCGAGTTGGATCCTCGCGACCTCGGTATCTCTCCGGCGACGGTGGAGCAGGTGCTCGAGTTGGAGATCGGGCAGATTTCCGCGCCGGTACGCGAGACTTTCGCGGACGGGGATTATTATATCGTCTACAAAATCCTCGATGAAATTCCCGCACCGCTAAGCGCTTCCGAAAAAATCATCGTCGAAGAATTGACTCTGCGCAAACGCGCCGAACGTCTCAAGGCTTTTGGCGATTCGCTGTACTTGGCCTATGCGCCCAGGGTGCGCGATGGGGCTATCGGACTGCTCGTCAAGCGCGTTGACGAGCAGGGTGGAGTCGCGCTAAAACCCGGCGATAGGGACCAGATTCTTTG
>JADFHU010000604.1 GCA_022567055.1 Planctomycetota bacterium | reverse complement strand
CGACCAGCGTATCATTCAGGTCCTGGGTGTCGGTCATGGGCCGATGTTCCCAGGCAGCCGGTCCGTCTGGCCCCGCCGCGGGCCCCTGGTTTGAGGGCGCGAATTCGGGGAAAAACCTGGTGACGATGCCCGCCTCCCTCGAAGCCTTCCACAGCAAGGGAGCACTCCCAGCAAGAAGCAGGACGAAACCAATACCGGCAGTTCTTTTAAGCATAGTTCTATAATGCAAGCAAGCTAGGGACCAATCTATCGCATAAACTATAAGAAACAATCGTAAGGGGTCCAATGGGCGCGTCGTGGTGGGGAGTGGTAGGACAGTAATCAGTAATCAGTAATCATGATCAGTAGTCGGTAGTCGGTTAAGGCCCGAGGAGAACTCGCTCAATTGACGGGGGGAAAATAAAGTCCTATACGTCATGCGAGCCGGCCGTTCGAGGGAAGGCGTTCCGTTAAGGGATCGGCAAGAAATAAGTTGGACAATTTGGGGTCCAAGTGTGCCCCATATTGGGTCGCGCCCGATTGAGCGAAACCACCGGCGTAGCCGTCCTACGTCGCTGTTTTCGCGATTGAGAAGCGATCCAAGATGGGGTGCAATTGGGCATTCAAAAGTCCAAGTTATTTCTTGCCGGTCCCTAAGGTCCAGTGCCACGTCGTTGCCAAAGTGTCGTCCTTAAGTTGCTGTTTTAGGTTGACGATAATCAGTCTGGAAAGCGTGTGTCCATAGGGACGACCTGGTATTGTTATCGGTCTAAGAGTACCAGTCTCGATGAGATGTAGATGACGTGGGGAGGAAGCATGAGCATCAGTGGTTTCGATTCTACTATTCCCATCCTGGGGCAGCCCGCCGTTCTATCCCCACTCGCACGGGCAAGCGCAGACGTCCCGTTTGGGTCCGATTTCACTGACGACAACCAGTTTGTGGTCTATGGCGTGGAGACGGATGAGGGACGGGTGGACCTGACGATACCGGCCAGTCAACTCCTGGAGAAGGCGGGGCCAAGACGAACCCTCTACTTTGATCCCGGTAAAGTGCATGCAGGCATCGTGACCTGCGGCGGACTGTGTCCGGGGATCAACAATGTCATTCGCGCCCTGGTGATGGGCCTCTGGTATCACTATGGCGTCAAGCAGATCAGTGGTATCCGCTACGGCTATAGGGGCTTCCTACCTTACGATGGCCTGCCCCTAGAGACGCTCACGCCTAGAGTGGTCACGGACATCCACCGTCAGGGGGGAACGATCCTGGGGTCTTCGAGAGGACAGGGGGATCGCGTGAGCGACATCGTAGATTCGATGGAACGTATGAACCTCAATATCCTGTTCGTCATCGGCGGCGACGGTACCCAGCGAGGATCACTGGACATCACCCAAGAGATTGGGCGGCGGGGCCTCAAGATGGCAGTGGTCGGCATTCCCAAGACCATCGACAATGACCTCAGTTTCATCCAAAAATCGTTTGGCTTCGAGACCGCGGTCTCTAAAGCAGTGGACTCGATCGTCGCCGCCCACGTGGAGGCGCAGAACGCCTTCAACGGCATTGGCGTCGTGAAGGTGATGGGACGCGAGTCGGGCTTCATTGCCGCCCACACGGCACTCGCCGTCAACGACGTCAACTTTGTCCTCATCCCCGAGGTTCGCTTCGACCTGCACGGTCCCAACGGATTGCTGAGCCACCTGGAACAGCGGATTGTTCAGCGTCACCATGCCGTGATACTGGTGGCAGAGGGTGCCGGTCAGGATCACCTGGAAGCGTCCACCCACCGCGATGCGTCGGGAAACAAGAAACCGGGCGACATCGGCACCTATCTGACAGATCGAATCAGGGATTATTTCCTGAAGAAACAGATCGAGGTCTCTACCCGCTACATCGACCCCAGCTATATCATCCGCAGTGCCCCCGCCAATGCCAATGATTCCATTTACTGCGCTCGGCTGGGCACGCATGCCGTCCACGCCGCCATGGCCGGCAAGACGGGCCTGCTAATCAGCCTCATTCACGACCAGTTCGTCCATGTCCCCATACAACTGGCCGTGTCGAAGAGACATCAGATTGCCCCGGAAAAGGAACTCTGGCGTGATGTCGTCGCGGCGACGGGTCAACCGCGACTCATGAAGAATGCCGAGGATTCAGTGCAGCACACATTGCCCGATGTCCCGGCTGAGCCGGTCCTGCTGGTCTAGCAAAACCCCTGTAAGCAAATCTCCAAAAGCGTCTATTGCTTGTAAAGGGGAAATACCCTGGAGTCGGTCCTGGCTTCCCTGAAGAGTTTCTCCATGGCTCGAACGGCATCGGGATACTGAGAGGCAATGTTCTTCGTTTCGCCCAAATCGTTGGCCAGATCGTAGAGTTCGATTTCTGCGTCGGGGTTCCTGCTGACGTTCAGCCTCACAGCCTTGAAATTGCCCTTGCGAATCGCCTGTTTACCGCCTCTCTCGGTAAACTCCCAATACAGGTAGTCGTGTGCCTTTTGTCTCTTGCCCAAGAGGGTGGGCAGCATGGAAATCCCATCCAGATCGTCCGGCGAAGGTACTCCGGCAATCTCGCAGAAGGTAGGCAGCATGTCCCAAAAGGCAGAGATGTGATCCGCTGTTCGCCCCGCTTCGATTTTCCCGGGCCAGCGAGCCAGGAAAGGTACTCTGATCCCACCTTCATAGAGATCCCGTTTGATCCCTTTGAGCGGCCCATTGCTGTCCCAGAATTCTGGGAGATGGCCGCCTTCACGGTGGGGGCCGTTGTCGCTGCTGAACATCACCAGGGTGTTGTCATCGATACCCAGTTCCTCAAGAAGAGACAGGATCTCGCCGACTCCGCCGTCGAGATGCTCGACCATCGCGGGGAAGGCCGCCACGGGATTCTGAACATCCGTTCCGGCATACTTGCCGATCCTTTCATCGAACCGAGGGAAACGCTTGCGGTATTTGTCGTGCAGGTCCTTGGGGGCGTGCATGGCGGCGTGGGGAATAGTGACCGGCATGTAGCAGAAGAAAGGCGAGTCCCGATTGGCCCTGATGAAATCCTTTGCCGCCTTGAGGATGAGATCGTGGGAGTAGGTCTGGCCGTCCAAGGCTACTTTGGTACGATTGTGCCAGAGGTGTTTCGGATAAAAGGTGTGGGCCTGGCGCTGACAGTTGTAGCCATAGACTTCATCAAAGAAAACCGCTGGGTCGCTGTCGGAGCCCGGGGCTCCAAGGCCCCACTTGCCAAACATCCCCGATACATAGCCCGCTCGCCTCAGCAGTGTGGGAATCGTCACCGTCCCCGGCCTCATGGGCGCCTGGCCTTCGGGTTCGACCTCCCGGTTTCCCCTGACCTGGGCATGTCCGGTGTGGAGTCCCGTCATCAAAGCGCAGCGTGACGGCGCACAGACCGTACTGCCGGAATAGTGCTGCGTAAATTTCATACCCTCGGCTGCCAGACGGTCGATATGAGGTGTCTTGAACTTCCGCTGCCCATAGCAGCTCAGATCGCCATAGCCAAGATCATCACAAAGCACGACGACCACATTGGGTCGCTCAGTTTTTGTTGATTGATCCTTCGGCAATTTATTTTTCACAGGCCGAGGCGATGACTCACACCCGACGAAGAATGTGGTAGCCAACCCCACCGTCGCCAGCAGAAGCAGCAGACTCACCACCGTAAGCGTGTTGAAGATGTACCGGCGGGTGCGGGGCATTGGTAGGCCTCAGGTAATGGTACTCGTATTCATTTGAACCGACCCCACGACCTGAGGCCCCCTTTCAAACCGTACGTGCGGATTTCCCGCATACGGCTTACCGATGGTCTTCTCAAAACCTACTTGTCCGGTTTTGGCAGTCGCTAGCGCACCGCCACGACGTGTGTCTTGCCGTCCGTGCCGCGGTAGCTGTAGCACGAGGCGAGTGAGCCATCGGCGTTCTGGACTGTGTTTCCGTAGCCGCCGCCGCTGGTTCCTTTATTTTTGTAGTCGATGATCAGGCGGTCGCGTCGAAAATCCAACGTTGC
>JADFHU010000603.1 GCA_022567055.1 Planctomycetota bacterium | reverse complement strand
GGCGAAACCACAGGCGTAGCTGTCCTACGTCGCGGATTTCGCGATTGAGAAGCGATCAAAGATGGGGTGAAATTGGGCATTCAAAAGTCCAAGTTATTTCTTGCCGTTCCCTTAGGTAAATCTCCTCATCCTTGCTTCCTCAGTCCAGATCCGGATATGGCCTCGGATCTTAATTGCCTAGTTTATCAAGTTTTCCTTGGGCATCAAGGGGAATTCGGGCCTGGTTCAAAATCGTTCTCGCATAGGTGCCAGTCCGTGTACCACTCCTCGTGGTCGTAATCAGTGCAGCGGTTGTCGTTGTCGTAATCGATACGCCTAATTGCCCCAATTCACTGTTTCGATTACGATTACAATTACGACAACGACAACGATCGGGAATGTGACCCGGAAATGAACCATGCCTAGAAACGGGCATCGAGTGTGCAAGTCAGCCCTGGTTGCAGTTGCACGATGGAAACACTCAATTCGCCCGGATATCGGCGTTTAGAGGGCGAAAGGCCGTTTTTGAGTTGACCTTCACCCCCACCAAGGGGTATGGTAAGGCAAGTGTGAGTGCTTGGCACGAAGATACTGTTGCACACCTAGTCGCAGCACGGGGACGTGGCCGCATGGCCGGTTTATCAGGATGATGAGGGTTGGACAAGCCATCATATAATTCCTTAGGTCGTCTACCGGCCGACAGACGCGTCGACAACTCTGCATGGATCTAAATCCTGGGAATGGTTTCTCTATCTCTGGGCTCAACATAAAGACACAGCATTAATCCAGAAAGTGAGGACGGACAGCCATGTGTGGAAAAACCATCTCGATCATTACGCTGGTTCTGGCGCTTGGCCTGGCAGTAGACCTGCCGGCGCAAGAGACCTTTAGCCTGTTACCGACATTCGATACGGCCGTCGGTAACGATGCACAAGTAGGCCCTGATGGGGCTCAAGGCGGTACGGGTATGCATGCTCGGAATATACCCGGTCGACGTCGCGTGGCGTTTGTGACTTATGACATCTCGGAAGTCAAAGCACTCGGGGCGCAGTTCTCAGATGTGAGCTTGAGCAATTACGGACATGACGGTGGTACTGTAAATGTCTATGGTGTGTTGGAGTCGCAGGAAATGTTGGTGATGGAAGGGCTCAACTGGAACAACGCACCGGGTGTGGAGAATACACCGACACCACCGTTGGACAGTGACGTTGTTCTGGATACCAATGACATTACCGGTATCCTACTGACCTTCAATGCACCAGCACGGGGGGTGCGCGAGTCAACGGACACCAGCGAGGCCCTGGCTGAATTTCTCAATCAAGACACCAATGGATTTATTGCTCTTATGTTTGCACCCGAAGGTGCCAACAGTGTGATCGTGCGTACGGTTGAGATGGGTCCGGATGGGGGTACCCTGCTGGAAGGGATTATCGGCGGTGTGGCCGAGCAGGCCTCGCAGCCGGTTCCTGAAGATAGTGAGGGTGACGTCTTCCGCGACCAGGTCTTGAGTTGGCTAGCCGGTGGTTTCGCCGTCACGCACGATGTCTATCTGGGCACCAGTTTTGATGACGTCAACGCCGCCACCAGGACGGCCCCCCTCGACGTGCTAGTCGGGCAGGATCACGGAGACAGCAGCTTCGATCCCGGTCGCCTCGCATTCGACCAAACCTACTACTGGCGTGTGGATGAAGTCAACGGTGCCCCTGACTCTACCGTCTTCAGGGGAGAAACCTGGAGCTTCACGACCGAGCCATTCTCGATTCCTATAACGGGTATCACGGCCACGGCCTCTAGCTCGTTCGGCGATTCCGGGCCTGAAAAGACCATCGATGGCTCCGGTCTGGTGGATGATCTCCATGGAACCTCTGCCGGCGACATGTGGATCAGCAGTAGTGTCCCGGCCACGATCGAGTATGCGTTCGACCAGGCCTACAAGCTGCACGAGCTTTGGATCTGGAACTCGAATCAGCTCATCGAGGGCTTCGTGGGATTCGGTGCAAAAGATGTTGTCATCGAACACGCTCTGGATGGCGAGAACTGGACCGTTCTCGAGGATGTCGGGCCCTTGGCTCAGGCCCCGGGTACAAATGGTTATGCACACAACAATACCATCGATTTGGGTGGCGCCGTGGCCCAGGTTGTCCGTTTGACTGTCAACACTGTCCAAGGCATCGCACCTCAGGCCAGCTTGAGTGAGGTACGGTTCTTCTTCATTCCCAACGCCGCGAGCCGACCCAGTCCGGAAACAGGCACCACCGAGGTGGCCCCGGACAGCGTGATCAGTTGGCGGCCCGGCCGTGAAGCGGATCACCATCAAGTGTATCTCGGGTCCGATCAAGGATCAGTGGCCGATGGCAGCGCACAGAGCATCATCACGACAGAGAGCAGCCTGGACATTTTTGCGCAGGATTTGGCGTTGGCCCAGACCTACTATCTGCGCGTGGATGAGGTCAACGACGTCGAGAGCCCCTCTGTCTGGACGGGCGACGTCTGGAGCTTCACCCTGGTCGACTTCCTCGTCGTGGACGACTTTGAGGGCTACCGCGCCGATGATTTTACGGATCCGGCGGCACTCTTCAACGTGTGGGTCGATGGGTTCAGCGACGACACCAACGGTTCGCAAGTCGGCCATGAAAACCCGCCCTTCGCCGAACAGACGACGGCGCGGGACACCCAGTCGATGCCCTTCTTCTATGGGCAGGGCGGCACAAGTTTTTCCGAAGCAACTCGTGCCTTTTCACCCGGTCAGGATTGGACCCGTTCGGGCGTCCACTCACTGGTGATTCACTTCTTCGGTAGTGAAGGCAATACGGGGCAGTTGTATGCCGTCATCAACGGCACGAAGGTGAACTATGATGGCGACGCGGCCAATCTGGCCATGGCGGCCTGGACGGCCTGGAGCATCGACTTAAACGGGATCAACAACCTGCAAAACGTCACCAGCCTCAGCATCGGGTTCGATGGGACCGCGGCCGGATTGGTGTTCATCGATGACATAGAACTTCATCCCTAATCGCCCAGTCCCTCCGGCGGCTTCGATGTGAATCGCCAGCGCGGCTTTACGCTGATTGAATTGCTGGTGGTGATCGCCGTTGTCGCAGTCTTGATGGCAGTGCTGCTGCCGGCGCTGCACCGGGCCCGGATGCGGGGGCAACGAGTGGTGTGCGGAACACGATCGAAAGAGATTGGAACCTCGCTAAGGACGTGCACGACAATAAGTTACCGAATGATCCGCTCAGATTTAGGTTGGATTTGGTCGTGATCGATTGAGCGAAACCGGAAGCGTAGCGGGCCTACGTTGAGGATTTCGCGATTGAGGAACGGCCAAAGACTACCTGAAGATGAGATGGAGAAGCGGTAAGTTATTGTTGTGCGGGTCCTTAGTGTCGTTTGACACCCTCCAGCAGTTTGTTCGACCGGCGGCGGACTGTTTGTGTCCCGAGGTCATCATGAGAGACCTTCTCCGAATTCAAAGGTTCCCAGCGACTACGATGGCCGATTGGTCAATGCCAACACCCATGACAATGATGCTTGGGTACAATGGCGGGCCAGACCGAGGAAACAAAAGAAGAGGCCATCGAGAATGGCGCGTTGTACCGATACTGTCCGGACAAGAGGCTCTATAAGTGCCCCTCCGGCATTCGGGGCGAGGTTGTGACCTACTCGATTATCGACGCCAGACCCAATCAAAAACCGAAATGAGATCAAGATTGCGTCGAGTCGGGTCGTCTTCCTGGACGAAGGAGAACTAACCCCCTCCAGCTGGACAATCTACTATTATCAGGAACGCTGGTGGGACGCCCCAACGGTTCGCCATAGTGGTGGCACCTGTTGGGGTTTCGTCGATGGACACAGTGAGCACTGGAAATGGGCAGATCAGCGGACGACTAAGGAGCCGCGCATAAATAAATGAGTCATTTATCGCTCAGATTTGCGTCAGATTCAGTCACGCCCGATTGAGCGAAACCAGAGTTGTAGTTGGCCTACTACGGAGGATTTCGCGATTGAGAAGCGG
>JADFHU010000602.1 GCA_022567055.1 Planctomycetota bacterium | reverse complement strand
ATGACGATTCTGGGCTTGGGATAAACAAATACGCCAGGCGCTGCGTCTGCCGGCATGCACTCGAAATGCTTGGCCATCTCTTCCAAAATGCGCAACCGGATTCGCTTCGTCAGAAAAGAACCATGACCACCCGGCAAAAACTCCACTGAATCGTGCCCGGCTTGATCCAGAAATTGGCTAAGGTGTTTAGCCGCGCGATTCAAATAAAACGAATCCTCGTAACCACAGAGGATATGCAGTTTCCCTTTCAACCGGTGGCCTAGGTGATTCCAATTCTCTTCCAGCTTCATTCTAATATCATAAGCCTTCCAAGATTCTGCTATCTGCCGGTCGATTTCGCCCGCCAGGGGTTCCCATAACGGGATGGGCAGACCGTCAGGCGCCTTCGGGCCAAAGACTGCGAACCACGATTGCCATTGCCCGCCCGGACCGGTAATATATTCCAACCTGTTTTCATCTCGGATCGTGATGCGTATCTCTCCCTGAATTCGCATGGACGGTCTCGGGAAACCATTTCCATCCCAATACGCACTTTCGTCCTCGTAAATATTAATCAATTGAAACGCTCTGAAGTCAACTGGGTCAGGAGCGCTACTCCAGCATCCTCCAAAGAGATTCGGATAATTAATTTGCAACCACAACGCAGACCAACCACCGGAGGAATGGCCTCTGAGTAGCCGGGCTTCGGGCCTCCTGATGATTCGAAAACGTCGCTCTATCTCAGGCATCAGTTCCTGGGTCAACGCTGCGCCAACGGGACCATTGTTGGCAGAGTCGGCAAACAGACAATGGCCAGTTGCCAGTTCCGGGTCGAGCACGACCCAGACCGCTTTAAGCGGAAAATCGTCCCCTTTCCATTGTTCGCCAAACTCATCGTCCATTTTTGTCCATGCTTCATGGTGCCGCCCACCAAATCCAGGAATCTCGTAGACTACCGGATAGCGCTCTTCGTTATCAGTATAGCCTACAGGCAAGATCACTGCGGCCCTCAGTGTCATGTCTCTGCCATGAAACTGGCTGAGCCTTTCGCTTCTGGTCTCCACGAGTTTTACCCATTCAGTATCCTCGGGTTCATCTGATTCGACCATCCGGTCAGCAATCAGTTTAATCGTCCCTCCACCAGAACGATGAATTCTAACTTTCTTTACCGGCGTTATGAGATTTCCCGGACCGTCCGAATACGACCCTATCGTTTGGTCCGTGTCAAATAGGGCTTGAGCGTAGTAGACTCCGGAGGTCAGTCGATCCATCGCTTTGGGAAATGCAAGAGCATCAGGGTCTTGAAAATCAGATGGCTCAAACACGACCTCTTCGCCGGGCGAGAGATCTTCAACATCTCGAGCGAAGACGGGTTGAGGATTGAACATGCTCACGGCATGTCGTGGTTCCGGATTCTTCGACTGAGAGAGAAACAACAGAACGCGCGCGGTCAGCGCTTCTTCACGAACGCTCTCGGGAAACGAGACGAGGAAATTAAGGGGAGCCTCTGTGCGGCGAAAATGGCGGCAGCCGCACTGAAGGGTCAGTCCCAGCCCTACGCTGATCAAAATAACCCATCGAAAGGCGATCGACGACGGAGATCCTGGCCTAGATGTTCGCATGGCAATTGCGGCATTATAGAGACAGGAGAGTTAAATTGCGACCATTAATCGGTTTACCTGGCTATGGCATGATGGGACATTCAGAGCCCCACCTGATGTCGATGGCCTGGCGCAAGAGCTGAACGCATGCTATGTCGGCAGCCAGGCCGGGTTTTGGAGCTGCCCCCGGCTCAGGAACGCACCACCGTGGAGTTCGACACCTTCTTGGCCACCTTCTGACAACACTGTCTCTTGCCAGCAGGGGAGCACTCTATGCTCTCGCCAGGACTGGAAGCCGACGTGAGGCCTAAGGAGTGAGCCGTTTCGGGCTTCCTGACCGTCCGTCCCATGAGCCTCCTTTTCCCCTTGAATCGTCATCCCCTTTGTTGGTATCATCACGCCTGTCGATGGAAATCAAATGTCCTATCAATTGAAAGCCCAGTTCTTCTGTGATCATCTTGTAACGGCTCTCCTTGCCTCAAGGACACGGCGGGGTCCAACCCCTTCCATGACAGTCCTCTGATGGCGGGCAGGCCGTTTTTTTGTACGACCTCATCGGAAAACGCGCATGAAACAAACAGCATACATGGCGGTGTTGCTCTTGGCCGCTGTCGGCATTCTGGCGGTGGTCATGCGGCAGTCCGACAAGCCGGGCGAACCGGGAGCGGACGGACCCTCGAAAAATGTCATCATTCTGAATGGGGCTACTCAGTTTGCAGAGGACCACGCCTTCACGCGCACGCTCCGAAAGTTTGAAGAGCTGGTCACGCAGTATTACGACAAACCCGTCGTCTTTGAACTCTATCTCAATAGCGAGTTAGGCCTGGAAAAGGACTACTTCGCGTACATGAGCCGTGGTAGTTCTGTCGACTACGGCATCGTATCGCCTTCGCATATGTCCAACTTTTCTCCGGCGGCTCCGCTGATGGACATGCCGTTTTTGTTCCGCGACTTGGATCACTGGAACAGGGTGCTCGAGAGCGACGCATTCCAGCCCATCGCCGACGAAGTTTCCGAGAAGGCCGATGTTCTCATCATCGGTTACGCAGGAGGCGGCGTACGCAATTTGATCGTCAAGAAGCCCATCACCAACATGCAGGAATTGAAGGGATTGAGCATACGCGTGATGGGCGCCCCGATCCAAACGCGCATCTTCCAAGCCATCGGCGCGTCTCCGACAGTCATTGCCTACAGTGAGGTCTACAGTGCCATCCAAAACGGCGTCATTGATGCCGCGGAAAACGAGGCCGCGGGACTTCAACAGATGAAATTCTACGAGGTCGGCCCGGAAATCTCCCAGACCCAGCATGCCATCACCGTTCGGCCCTTGTGCTTCAGCGGCAAAACATTTCGTAAACTACCCGAAGATTTGCAAGACGCCATCAAGAAAGCCGGTCGTGAAGCCGGCGCCTTTGGCCGCGATCTTGAGTCTAAAGAAGATGCGGCCATCCTCGCGAAATTGGAAGCAGAGAACAGAGTGCAGACCCATCGGTTCACTCAACGGGACGAGCTGTTGCGACTGGCCGGGCCGGTGAAAGCGGCATACGCCCGGGAGATCCAAGCCGAAGAGGTTTTGTCGCGCATCAATGCCTTGCAATAAGGGATCGGCAAGAAATAAATTGGACATTTTGGGGTTCAAGTGTGCCGTAGATTTGGTCGCGCCGATTGAGCCAAACCGGAGGTGTAGTGAGCTACAGTGAGGATTTGGCGAATGAGAAGCGGCCAAAGATGCGGTGCAATTGGGCATCCAAAAGTCCAAGTTATTTCTTGCCGGTTCCTAAGTCCACCAGGCAGATCACCCGTCCACGAACGAGAGCGTCCTCTTGCTGCCGACGGCTCTCAGGACATCGATCGCGGAACGCATCATGTTTCTCATAGAACTCTATTATCGGCTGCTGAAGATCCTGTTGACGTTGCTCATGTCCTTCATGATCGCCCCCGTGTCGCTGCAGATTCTCTCGCGGTACACGGGTATCGTCCCGCGCTATATCTGGACCGAGGAGGTGGCCAGGTTCTGTTTCGTGTGGATCGTCATGATTGGTTCCATGATTGCCGTGCGCGATGAAACGCATTTCAATGTGGACCTCATGCCGGATCCCGAAACACACCGGCAAAAGGGAATTTCCAACCTGATCGTACACATCGCCATGATGCTGATGGCGATGGTGTTTGCCTGGTACGGCTATGAATTTGCCGAGTTTGGATTCATGCAAACGTCGGAGACGAGCGGTATCAATATGCTGAGCATCTACATCTCTTTTCCTGTGGCGGGAGTGACTTGGGCCGTGTTCCTGCTGGAACGGATGGTCGGTGATATGCAGTTGATCTTCGGCAAGGAATCGCCGTCATGAGTCCGGCTGTCGTCGCCACGATCATGTTCGGCACGTTTGGCGTGTTGATCGGCTTGCGCGTTCCGGTTTCG
>JADFHU010000601.1 GCA_022567055.1 Planctomycetota bacterium | reverse complement strand
CAAACGGCCGACGATGCCACAAAGTCGGTGAACTTCATGCCTTCGGCGGCCATGCGATCCAGATGGGGGGTCTGGTATCCGGAGGCTCCGAAGGGGCCGATGTCCGCATAGCCCATGTCGTCCATGAAGATGACGACGATGTTTGGGGGACCCTGTCGTTCGGCCCGGGCCGTCGCCGAGATCGAACACAACGCCAGCATCACACATGTCACTGGTAGAAAAGGGTTCATTTTTTGCTCCAAGCTTAACCTCTGTTGAGCGTTCTAAAAGGCTTATGTGCTCTTTATACCCTCCTGAATCACGATGGGATAGGCAAAATGGACCTCGCCCTTATTAGATTCAGCGCCGACTCATCGTTCGTTCAGGTCCTAACGTCCCAGGTCTCGTTCCAATCGACTGATGGCACGACGATAGGCCTCCGGCTCGCCGATACCGGGCGTTCGGTCATGCTCCAATTGGACCAGGCGGTCCACCCGGCCCGCATCGTCCCGGCAGAGGACGAGCAAACGTTCGCGGAGTCCCCGTGAGTGTCCACGCCTTAGCAGCAGAGTCACGATCATCCAGACCAATGACCCGATGACCACGACGGTGAGGATGCGTATGATCACTTCCATGGGATTGAGTCGCCTTTCTGTCCCTTCATGGACGTGTCAACCAGAAGATTGCTGAGTGTAGATGATTGAACGTGGTCCAGTGATCATTCTGCGTCTCCTCTATCTGGCGTCTATCTAATTCTCACGACTTTCAGCGAGCATTCGGCAAAAGAGTTCACCCTGTTCGATGGCGTCGTCTAGGGCTATGTGGGTGTGGGGGCGTTTGGAGAACCAGCGTTTGGGCATGGCTCGTTTCGTCGAGGCTCGGTACTCCTTCTTGAGCAGAGACATGGCAAAGGTCTTAATGTCGAGGGCCGAATGGGAGAATGGGCTCTTGCCCGCGAACTGAATGAGGTACCAGTAGACAAACGTGAAGTCGAATCCGGCCGGATAGGCTACAAACACGGGCCTGGCTGGAAGCCGTTCGAGCCACCCGCAATACTCCGGCATCACCTCCACGGGCGGTCGCGTGTCTGCACGACAGGCCTCCCAGGCCTCGGGTTGGCCTTCCCACCACTTCATCGTGTCGGGATGTCCGGACGCCCCGGGGAGCGTCTCTAAATTGGCCGAGGTGGTTGCGATCAAGTTCCCGTCGGCCTCGAAGGCGGCCGACGCGAAGCTAAGCATCGAATGCGGTCCCGGGATCGGCCCATCCGATTCGACGTCAGTACTCACATAGATTTCGCTCATGATATTGGACAGAGCCGAGGTTTAAGCTTGCCGAGGTTTCCAACGTTGTATTCTTAAACAGCCCATTTCACGGCCAAAAATCATAGCTCTATGCCCCGGAAACAAAGTGACATTTGGGCCTGGTTCAAACCAGGGTAACAATGTGTCTGGATCGAAATCGAAATCGGGATCGA
Organism: Planctomycetota bacterium; assembly: GCA_022567055.1. Classification (GTDB taxonomy): domain Bacteria; phylum Planctomycetota; class Phycisphaerae; order Sedimentisphaerales; family Anaerobacaceae; genus JAIPFM01. The sequence continues at coordinate 2,548 of JADFHU010000601.1, read as the reverse complement.
GAAAAGCCTTTGGTGCTACCACTGTCCTGATGGATGAAAGACGATTTCGATAGCGATTTCGATTTCGATCCTGAAACGGCGGTTTTCTCAGTGTTACCCGGAACCGTATGTTTTTGAACCAGGCCACTGATCACTGATTACTTGAACGGCGGACAGGACTACTTGTGCGCCGGTTTACGGTCCGGCTCCTGGCGTTGACGAACGATCTCTTCGGCCAGCTTCACGGGGACCCGAGCGTAGCGTGTCATCTCCATGGAAAAGGTCGCCATGCCCTTGCTCAAGCCGCGCACCACGGTGGCATAGCCGAACATGTTCGCCAAAGGCACCTCTGCCCTAACGACGCACAGCATTTCGCGTACCTGGGTCTCTAGAATCATCCCGCGTCGGGAGTTGAGATCCCCTACGATCGGACCCTGGAATTCGGAGGGCATTTCAACCTCCACCATCATGATGGGTTCCTGCAGGCAAGGACGCGAACGCTGGAAGGCCTGAATAAAGGCGTCTCTTCCCGCAGTCCGAAACGCCATCTCGCTGGAATCCACGGGATGGTAGGATCCATCGTCCAGACACATCTTGCAGCCCACGATCTCATAGCCGGCCAGGGGACCCTTCTTCATGGCGGCCAGAAAACCCTTATTGACAGCAGGAATATACTCGCTGGGAATGCGCCCGCCTCTGATGTTGTCTTCGAATTCGTAGGTCGTCTCGGCATCCGGCGCTAGGGGCAGCAGACGGCCCACAACATGCCCAAACTGGCCGGATCCACCGGTCTGCTTCTTGTGGCGGTAATTGAACTGGGCCTCAATGGTCGGCGCCTCACGATAGCTGACGCTGGGCGGACCCACCGTCACCGCCGCATTGAATTCCCGTCGCATGCGCTCGACGTAGACCTCCAAGTGGAGTTCGCCCATTCCCGCGACCACCGTTTCGCCCGTTTCGGGATGTGTCGACACACGAAAGGTAGGATCCTCCTTCATGAAACGGTTCAAGGCCTTGGCCATACGCTCTTGGTCTGCGGAACTGGCGGGCGTGATGGACACGCTAATCACCGGATCGGCGACAAAGATGCTCTCCAAGGAGTAGTTGACGCCCTCCCCACAGATCGTGTCACCACTGGCGCAGTCCACCCCAATCAAGGCCACAATATCACCCGGCCCCGCCTCGACGATGTCTTCCCGGTCATTGGCGTGCATCTTGACGATTCGGCCCACGCGTATGTTCTTGCCAGTCCGGGCATTTCGGTACCGTTGGCCTTTGAGGAGTTTTCCTTGATAGACACGTGTGTAGCTGAGCTGCCCGAAGGACTCATCCGAAATCTTAAAGATCATGGCCACTAGCGGGGCATCGGGATCACTGGCCAAGGGCGTCTCACTCCCTTCATTGTCATGGTCCCGAGCAAAGCTGGAGCAGTCCAGAGGACTGGGCAGATAATCGCAGACGGCGTCCATGAGCGGCTGAACGCCCTTGTTCTTAAACGCGGCGCCCATCATGAGGGGCACGATGTCTCGATTAATCGTCGCCTCACGGACCGTGGCCCGAATCATCTCCTCCGTCACCGGACGATCTTCCAACAAGAGTTCCATCATATCGTCATTGAACATGCTCAAGGCATCCAGCATCGCGTGACGGGCCGCCTCGGCATTTTCACGGTACTGCCCTGGAATCGGGCCTCGACGGACCTTTGCTCCATTCTTGCCCTCAAAGCGAATTGCCTCCATCGCGATCAGATCGATCAGACCGCAAAACGTATCCCCCTCACCCATGGTCATCTGAATCGGCACGATAGGCAGCGTCAGCTTTTCCCGCAGATCCTGAATAACGCGTTGGGGGTCGGCCCCGGTACGATCCATCTTGTTGACGAAGGCGATCCTGGGGACGCGATAGCGCTTCATCTGCTGATCCACGGTGAAGGACTGACTCTGGACGCCACCGACCGCACAGAGAATCATGACCGCCCCATCCAAGATCCGCAGGGAACGTTCCACTTCCACCGTGAAGTCCACATGTCCGGGCGTGTCAATGAGATTGACACTCTTGTCACCCCAGGTCACCTGGGTCGCGGCAGACGCAATGGTGATGCCGCGTTCACGCTCAAGGTCCATGAAGTCCAGGGTCGCCCCCCCCATCTCGTCGTGAACCTCCGTCATCCGGTGAATGCGTCCGCTGTAATAGAGAATGCGCTCGCTGAGAGTCGTCTTCCCTGAATCGATGTGCGCTGAAATCCCAATATTCCGAATCTTGTTAATCTTTTCCATGTCGTCTCATTGCTTCAACTCAAAATCTTTTGACCGCGTCAAATTGCGTTTGCGGTCTATCACTCAACAGTTTATGGCACCTTCACACCTCCGGTCGCTCGCTGGCGTCTTGCCATATCGGTCGTTCACCCTCCTTTGCCTTAGTCGTCGTGCAAAAATAACTCACCGGTTTTCCATCTCATCTTCACGCCATCTTCGTCCGTTCCTCAATCGCGAATCCTCAACGTAGAACAGCTACGCTTCCGGTTTCGCTCAATCGGTCACGAACGAATCTGACGCAAATCTGAGCGTAA
>JADFHU010000600.1 GCA_022567055.1 Planctomycetota bacterium | reverse complement strand
CACGCCCTGGTCATGGAGTTGGTAGAAGGCGAAACCTTAGGCGAACGCCTCAAACGCGAACCCATGACCGTCGAAGAGGCTCTGGACTGCTGCAAGCAGATTGCCGAAGCCTTGGAAGCGGCCCACGAGAAGGGCATCATCCACCGCGACCTGAAACCTGAGAATGTCAAGATCACCTCTGACGGCCATGTCAAAGTCTTGGATTTTGGTCTGGCCAAGGTAGTGGTCGATCCAGCGTCTTTAGACGACCAGGCCGAGTCCCCCACGACCACGCACATGATGACGACCGCCCCTGGCGAACTGTTGGGCACCGCCCCCTATATGAGTCCCGAGCAGGCCCGTACGCGGCCTGTGGACAAGCGGAGCGACATCTGGTCCTTTGGTTGCGTGTTGTTTGAATGCCTGACCGGCAAACGGATGTTTCAGGGTGAGGATGTCCCGGAAACCCTGGCCACCATCATCAAGGGCGAACCTGACTGGGCAGCCCTGCCGGAGAACACGCCACCAACGATTCACCTGCTCCTACGTAAGTGTCTGAACAAGGATCGCAAGCGAAGACTGCAACATATGGGTGATGCTCGCATTGACTTGGAACAGGCACTTGGCGATCCGACCAGCTCTATCATTAGGCTCTCCGGGCGGGCGCTCCAGGAAGCGGCGCAGCCCCCCTCCCGACCTCAACTGCCCTTGATGGTAGGCGTTGTGTTGGTCCTTCTCGCAGGAATGGCTATTGTCACGGTTCGTTTAGTTGACAAGGCACCCGAGCCACAATCGCCGAAGCGTCTACAATTGACACTGCCATCCAACCTCACACTCGGATTGGGTCTCGCTATCTCTCCTAATGGAGATGAGGTTGTCGCTGCAGTTAGGGCCGATGGAAAACGTAGCATTTACCGGCGTCGAATGAATGACTTCTCCTGGACCAAAATAGAAGGGACGGAGTCGGGAAGATTGCCATTTTACTCTGATTCGGGTGACTGGCTCGCGTTTCTTGATGTCAGTCAATTGCGCTTGATGAAGGTCGACATGCGTCAGGATCAGGTCACCCAGCCAGTTGAAGTATGCCGCCCCTGTGATGGCGGTGGCAGTTGGTGTGGTGATCAAATCGTCTACATGCCCCACTACGCTGGTGGCTTGTCCATGACATCTGCTGCCGGAGAGCCTCCGCCAATCACCCTTACGGAGCCGGATCGAGAAACCCAGGAGAGATCGCAACAGGAACTGGGCCATTGGTGGCCTCAAATCCTTCCGGGCGGGAAGACCCTGCTCTATACGGCGTTTTCACCTCGGCTGGATCAGTCTCGTATCGTATTGTCACTACTGTCCAAGATAGCAATCGTCGAATGATTGTAAGTATTTAATAATAAATGAGCTATGTTCATATAAGGCTTTAATCGATTTGAACTTCGTGCTAGGATTCGGCCATTTTTATCACCTGTTTGAATGCAAGGAGATGGCCAATGAATGCTGGGAAAATGGTGTTCGCTCAAGTGATCGACTGTTTGCCAAAATATGATTTTTGTAAGTGTGTAAAACGGTACAAAGGTGACTACAATATCAAGACGTTCTCTTGTATGGACCAATTCTTGTGTATGACATTTGCCCAGTTGACATATCGGGAGAGCCTGAGGGACATTGAAGTCTGCCTACGGGCCAACAGGGCCAGACTCTATCACATGGGTATAAGATCGCGTCCAAGCCGTAGTACGCTTGCTTATGCAAATGAGAATAGAGATTGGAGGATTTATGCCGATTTGGCTCAAGTACTTATCAGGATTGCAAAAGATTTATATGCGGACGAAGATATTGGCATTGATGTCGAAGGGGAAGTATACGCATTAGATTCGACAACCATCGACCTATGCTTGTCCCTGTTCCCTTGGGCTGATTTCAGGAAAACCAAAGCGGCTGTTAAAGCACATACGCTCCTGAACGTCAGAGGCGATATTCCCGAGTTTATCCATATTTCAGACGGTAAACTGCATGATGTCAACGTTCTCGATATCCTAGTGATTCAAGCGGGGTCCTATTACGTAATGGATCGAGCCTACGTTGACTTCCGTCGTCTATACCGAATGGATCAAGGTAAGGCAACCTTTGTGACAAGGGCCAAAGTGGGTTTCCAATTTAAGAGGCGATACTCACATTCAGTAGAGAAATCAACGGGGCTTAGATCAGACCAGACTATTGTTCTCACAGGAGTGCAAACGCAAAAAGAGTATCCCAGTACCCTTCGACGTATTAGATATTACGACACTGTGACAGAAAGGAATCTAATCTTCTTGACGAATAACTTTGTCCTGCCAGCCTTGGTTATTGCTCAACTGTATAAGCTGAGATGGCGGGTTGAACTATTCTTCAAGTGGATAAAACAACATCTACGCGTCAAGGCCTTCTATGGCACTTCAGAGAATGCAGTTAAGACCCAAATATGGATAGCCATTTGCACCTATATGCTCGTGCTTGTTCTGAGAAAACAACTCAGCCTTAGTCAGAGCACCTACACAATCCTACAGTTTCTGAGCGTGTCTATTTTCGAGAAAACCCCCATTTCAATGGCGTTTTCGGATAGTGACATCACTTATCGCAACGAGATGAATCATAACCAGTTGTTATTATTCGACTTATAATTGGACAGTAGTGAGCTCCGATGGATACAGTGACGGGGATACCGCCACGATCCAGATGTGGATAAACGACGTTCTCGTCGAAAACTTTGGCGGTGGCAGCTCCCTCGACTTCACGTGGCAAGACCATACGGACGGCTTGTATATCTCAATAGAGAACCATTTGGGCATCCGCGAAGGCATTGACAACCTGGTCATCTCGAGCGCCTTCAGCCCAAGGCAAGCGTTTGCCCCCCGTCCAGTCGAAGAAGCGACAGACATACTTCGTGATGTGGTTCTCGAGTGGACGCCGGGAGAGTTTGCCAACCGACACGACGTATTTTTCGGCGCCAGTCTTGACGATGTCAACACTGCCACTGCGACAGTTGATCCGGCCGGTGTATACCAAGGCCGCCAGGACGTTAGCAGTTATGCTGTCGGCGGAGGGTTGGATTTTGGGCAGACCTATTATTGGCGTGTTGATGAGGTCAATGCTGCCCCCGACTTTGCGGTATTCAAGGGCGATGTGTGGAGCTTCACGACGGAACCCCTCTCGATTCCAATCACCCAACTCACCGCCACGGCATCCGGCTCATTCGGCGCTTCCGTGCCTGAGAATACCATCAACGGCTCTGGACTGACGGGTGATCTCCATGGCACTATCGCCCCCGACATGTGGATCAGCACTGGTATCCCGGCGACGATCGAGTATGCGTTCGACCGGGTCTACAAGCTGCATGAGCTGTGGGTCTGGAATTCCAACCAGACCATCGAATCTTTCATTGGATTCGGTGCGAAAGACATTGTCCTCGAACACTCTCTAGACGGCGAGAACTGGACCGTTCTGGAAGGTGTCGGGCCCTTGGCGCAGGGCCCGGGCACAGGGGGCTACGCACACAACAATACCATTGGGTTCGGCGGTGCGGTGGCCCAGCATGTTCGGATGACCATCAACAGTGTGCAGGGATTCGCGCCGCAGGCCAGTCTGAGTGAGGTACGGTTTTTCGCTATTCCCACGCTTGCCACCGGGCCCTCACCCGACTCCGGAGCGACCGACGTGGCACCTGATCTGACTCTTTCCTGGGGCCGTAATGGCCGAGAAGCCGATAGCCACGACGTCTACATGGGGACCGATGCCAACGACCTGTCCCTGGCGGGTCGGGTCAGCGAGAGCGGCTTTGACACCCTGGCATCGGATCTGCAACTCGGCCAAACCTATTACTGGCAGGTCGTCGAAGTCAACGACGCGATGGATCCCAGTGAGTGGGCGGGGGCCATCTGGAGCTTCACCACACAGGAAAGCATCGTTGTTGACGCAATGGAGAGTTACAAAGACGAAGAGTTCTTTGAGATCTGGGCCACCTGGATCGATGGGTTTGAAGGTCCCGCCAATAATGGGGCC
>JADFHU010000599.1 GCA_022567055.1 Planctomycetota bacterium | reverse complement strand
AAGATCTGAGGGAAGCCCTCATACCCGGTGTCTTGGCGGCCCTGGGTTTTTCCGGCCTTAGCTTCTTCTCGATGCGGTCGTGGGCCCGACAGGGCTGGCATGACTACCGGATCCCGCAGTACGAACCATGGTATGGCCCCGAATACGGCATCTTCCACCGCTATCCGATCGGCGAGATCGGCGGTCAGCTCTTCGCCGCCTCCCTTGTGCTCGGAACGACACTTGGCCTGCTGCATTTCGGGCTGCCCCGACTGTCCAGAACTTGGGCCTTCCTATTGCACCGACCCGTCAGTCGATCAACGATTCTGGGCAGCAAGTTGCTGGCCACCGTGGTCGCCTTCGGAGTCTCCTTGGGCATTCCGTGGGCCTCGGCCTACACTCATATCCCCCAGGTCAGGGCCACCCTGTTTCCCCCCAACCCTCAAGTTTTCTGGGAAGGCTGGCTATTCATAGGCCTGGGCCTGATGCTCTACCTCTGCGTCGCGCAGTGCGCAGTGTCGCATGCTCGATGGTACACGACGCGACTTTGCGGTCCAGTATTCGCCACCATCTTGGTCGTGGCCCTCTTTGCCATAGGGACCATCTCAGCAGCATTTCAGCTCCTGTTCCTCGGGATCGCGATCTTTCTGGTCCTGCTTATCACGACATTTCTCAACAGAGATTCCAATGCTTAGGTCGTACGCCATGGGAGGAAGTCACGATGCTATTTCTGCTTAAACCCGCCTCATTTGCCGCTCGCATCCTCGTAGCGACAGTGGTTGTGATCAGTCTTGTCCATGTACTGCAGATCCTCACCGTGGAAATGGCCCGTATGATTGAACCCGTGTCGCAGCGGAGGGTTTTCCCGTCCGACCCGGCACGCCGTTCCTTCCTGTTTCTACGGGATGGGACGCTTCATAAGATCAAGAGGATCAAGGACGCCAACGACACGACCCACGCCGGTACCGAAGAGGTTTACGATGCAAACGACACCTTGCTCCTCCGTAGACCCTCGCCTAAAGAACACGACGCGGTCTACCTCTCTTTTGCCGAACGCCTAAACACATCCAACTTGATCCATCCCTACTCGATCAGCCCTGGATTCAGCCAAACCGTGGACGTTCCTGTCTTTGACAAAGGCACGCTGGTCGAGATTTGGCGCTACGACCGAAAGGGAGAAGTCTTCGCGGGGTACGATCAATCGGGAGTCTCCTTGGGCTACCTGGGCGCGAGGGGACACCAGCTGACGCGGGCGAATGTCACGGAACTGGGAGATTCCAAGGGATTCGTGTCCTGGTGGCCACGTGAGAGAGGCAGCGCAATACTCCTCTGGCACAGCCGAAACGCCCTGTACGAGATCGACGTCAAGGCCCGGCGAGTGGACCGTCTCATTGACGCCACGAACAGTGACCTGCTAAACCTTTGGGGCCACGCATGGTATCCTATGGATAGAGAACATCGGGGCTATGTCGACCCCAATCTCTATCGGCCCCTCATTGTCTGCCGCTCGAGCGACCAGCGTTACCACCTTGCTCTGCGAAATCCTGAGCAGGCGATCTCCTTCGCAATGCCTCCCGAATGGACACAGTCGGCCTACAATGCCTGCGAGTTTTCAGCCACGGAGCAGACTCTCTTTGTGCGTCGGACCTGGTATAATTTCCCCGCCCGTCCGCAGGATTCGTCCGACGCGAAAGCTCAAAAAGAGTGGTTTCAAAAGTTCCGCAGGACGAAAAAATTCCAGGGGACGGAACTCTACCGCATGGATGGTCTAGGCAACCTGGAACTCGTCAGGCAGACTGGCTGGAGGCAAAACCTGGCGGATGCAGACTATCCTTTCGTCGAATTAAGCGATTGGGGTGTGTATCGCGTTGTCCGGTGTATCTCGCCAGGACTGTACGCCTGGATCGTGACTCTGATGAGTCCCCAATCCTTCACACCCTGGCTCGCATCCCTGCAAGACATGGTCACACGAATCCCCCACAGTCTCAGTCCGATCGGCCTGCTTGACTATCTGCCTATCTCACTGCTCATGGCAGGGGTCGCTTTCTGGCACGGACGACGTCGACTCACATCGCGAGCTAGTCTGATATCTTGGCTGGCATTTGTGTTTACCTTCAACCTAGCCGGCCTACTGACATACCTGGCCCTCAACCATACTGCGCTAATGCCATGTGAAACCTGTGGCAAAAAACGAAGTATAGAGCAGGACGCCTGTCCCCGCTGTGCGGCCCCCCTGCCGGTACCAACGCCTTCCCCTGCCCATCTGATCATGAGTTGAATCCGGCTTGAGGCGAAATATTCGGACGACACACACCATGGGTCGCCGGGCGGTCTCAGGGCGTGCCCTTTCTTGATCTGCCTGCTACTGGGCTGTATACTCAAACCTGCCGTTTGAGCATCAAAATTCGTACTCAGTAGCGACGGACCAGGTTTGTGTTCAACCCGCCGGTGGAATGATGATTCGGACAGCGCCGAACAGAATCGTGGTCACCAGTACTCTGTTTGATCAGGATACTCTACAGACTTCAGAATGAGTCATGCCTAAAACTGGATAGGGAGGACGGCAACTATTGTTTAGACTATGTCACTCAATTAAATAGGTGGCTGTACCCAAGGTCACCTGCGAATTGGCAAGTGGCAGACTCATCAATGGCGCCGCGGTCAAGCATCGCTCATCCTGAATTTGCCGTGACTCACAATTGGGAACCGGACAATGGGATCAGTATCCATTTGTGGGACTTGCTGACCGAACCCTTGAACTTCGGCACTGCCTTCAACTTGATCCAGTCAGGATGCTTCGGGAATCTCTTCCACGCCTCAGCTTTCGCTTCCAGGCTGGAGTAGACGGTCAGGTAGGTCAAGTTGGGCATCAAGTCACCCACAATCGCCTGGCCCAGAAAAACGGGCGTGATACCACAATCCAAAAAGATCGGCACCTCGCCCGAATTGAACATCTCGACTTTTAATTCGCCGTAGCGCTCGGTGGGACTCTCATAGGTGCGCATCTCGAATACACGGTCTTGGCTCCGTCGGGCCAACTCGGGAACTTTCACATGAGGCATGCAGTCCATTGCCACCAACAGCTCACTACGAATGCGGCTCAGCGGCGCTTCCTTTCGCGGTGTCGCCAGGTAGTCTGCGGCGGTCTTTTGATATTCTTCATCCTGCGCCAGTTTCGCGGCCACTCCAGCCACTTGTCCGATTGAGTCGAACGGGATCAGGACAAACCGAATCGGTTCCGGTCTCTCCTCAATTTCCCGAAACACGCCTACCGGTCCGGCTCCCAGCCGCGTCAAAGCAGGCAGCAGTGCCCCGGTCAGGTATTCATCGACTTTCGCGGCATCTGCCGACGACTTCAGTCGATACTCCCGCAATTCAAAGTATTGCTTGCCACCATTTGGACCAGCGGCGAGCAGGGCCGACGCTGTCAGACAACACACGATCGCAATCAGCAAGTGACGCATCACTTTGTTCTCCCGAATAAGTACGCTCATCGACAAGTCGGGCTCGGCAACACGGTCCAACAGCCATCTCAGCCCGACGGTAATTGACAGGAACATTGATTCTTACCGGCAGGCGTCATGATACCACCAGGGGGATTGCGATTCAAGGGGACATGCGATCGACCTTCATTTTCCGCACTGCGTTCGCATGGTGTATGGTTCATTCAAGGCTTCATAGCAGTTGACGCGCCCGCATAGCACGAGTATCGTGTTGCCTATCGCTCGAACAGTCTTTCATCCCTACCGCCAGAGGAGATTGACATGGATTCCCTATCTCGCCGTGAATGCCTGCAGGGCATTGCCACCCTTGTCGCCGGGGCCGGTGCGACCTTGAGCGCCCGCAGGGGCCTTGCTCAGGCGCACGGAGATCGCCCCCTGCAAATGGAGGGGGTCAAGGTCCTCAATCCCAGAAATCGTGTTCCCCTGAGTTTCATCATCGACGACTCGACCTGTCTGGTGAATTTGGCCCATTTCGGGATTCCGCAGTTTCATGAGACATTTCCCGATCGCTATCGACAGCCCTGGCGAG
>JADFHU010000045.1 GCA_022567055.1 Planctomycetota bacterium | reverse complement strand
CATGCCACCCCAATGGCCGCTACGCTGACCGGCATAGGGTGACTCCTCAATCTCGTCTTGATCGATCACGGGCCGGCCTTCCTGGTCGATGACAATCTCACCATGTTGGTCGTGGATGACTCTACCGTGGTTACCCATATTCCAATAGAATTTGCCATCTGGACCGAAGACGATCGAATGAGTGGAATGGTCATCCTGGGGAGCGCCACTCTTGGTGAAGAGGTATTCCTTGCGGTCGGGCACATCGTCGCCATCTTGATCGGTGAAAACGATGACGTTGGGCGCGCAGGTGACCATGACTTTATTACCCAATACGCAGATGCCAAGAGCAGCATCGATATCCCGCCCCTGGTAATACACATGGGAAGTATCGGCGACGCCGTCGCCGTCAAGGTCCTCAAGGATGAGAATGCGATCTCCCCCGGGCCGGGGATTGTTTTCCGCATGCTCGCGATAATTGGCGACCTCACAGACCCACACGCGGCCACGGTAGTCCACATCCAGATTCGTAGGACTCATCATGCGGGGCTCCGATGCGAACAGTATGGCTTCGGTGCCGGGATACATGTCGAAACTGGACTTGGCGTTAACCGGGTTGCGCTTTACCTCTTCGCTAGAACGCTCCGGGACATTGATCTCCTGCTGGTTTCCCTCCACCGCGATTCCGGGGGGGAGGGCGAAGAAGCGGGCAACTATGAGAAGCCCAACCATCGCATATGGGAGTCTCTCCTTCATAACCAACCTCTCACTAGCGGGTCTTGCATGAGACGACCATGCCCTTAGACTCCGCAAAGAAAAGCGGCCCTGGTGGCTCCGGGGGTTTCTTAAAATGGCGCGTCAGGTGACAGCCATCGGGTCTGGTCACGTCTTGTCTTTGCTGACTTCCTGGATTTGTCCCCGGACTGCATCCATGTTAAGACCGAGATTGGCCAGGACTTGGGCCGAGGTCATCTCGCTGTCCCGCATCATGCCTAGCAGCAGATGCTCGGTACCAATGTAATTGTGGTCAAGGGAACGTGCTTCCTCGACGGCATGCGCGATCACTTCCTGGGCCTGCGTCGAGGGTGAGAGCTTCTCAACCGTCTCGCAATGGGGACGGGCGTCGAGAAGCGTCTCGACCTCTTTGCGCAGGGGTTTGAGATCCACACCGAAATGTTCGAGCACGGCGGCCGCTACCCCATGGACCTCCTTGGCGAGTGCCCAGAGAATGTGTTCGGTGCCGATGTATTCGTGACCGAATCGCTGGGCCTCCTGGTTGGCCAAGGACATGACGTGTCTGGCATGCTCGGTGAAACGCTCAAACATGGCGATCCTTTCTCTGGACTCAAAGACATATGGACTCATTCATGGGGGTCCCTGTCAAGCTTAAAAAGGACCTTCTCTCCAGAGGAAAATCCGCTGTTCGCGATCCTGCAGTCCGCCTTCACGGAAGGGCAAAGGCGACCAATGCATCGGAGAAGTGGCGGCTGTATTTGTTGCCTCCTCCTGCTGCGATGACGACGAACTGCTTCCCTGTTTTCCGTCCCAGGTAGGTCATGGGAACGGCATGGGCGCTGCCGTCGATCTTGCCCACCCAGAGTTCCTTGCCGGTGGCGCTGTCAAAGGCGCGAAATCGGCGGTCGTTGGAGGCACCAATGAAGACCAGGCCGCCCGCGGTGACGATGCCGCCACCAATACTGGGGGCCCCGGTATCTTTAATTCCCTTCTCGGCCAGTGCGTCCACAATACCGAGGGGAACCTGCCAAGCCTTGGTGCCCCTGTTCAGATCCAAGGCAGTGAGGGTACTCCAGGGCGGTTCGGTATAGGGCCACTGGGTTTCGCTGTCCCAGAGCCATCCGCGCAGAAACCCTGTCACGCCTCCGGGACTATAAATGCGATCTCCGGAGGATCTGAGATCCAGGGCGCGTTGGGGGTAATCGATCTCCTGCTTGGATCGGCGGGGCTGCAATTTTAGAATGAATCCCACATTGATGGCGCTGACATAGTAGAGGCCTGTCTGAGGATCGTAACAGCCGCCTCCCCAGTCTGCGCCGCCGTTGTTACCGGGAAAGATGACCACCCCTTCCGTCGTCGGCGCGGAGAAGACGTGTCCCAGTTGGTATTGTTGAAAGGCCTTGCGGGCCTTGGCCTCATGTTCGGGCGTCACGCGGGCATAGTCATCGGGTCCATAGGCGGTGCGGGCAAAGGGCGGCGGCGCTATGGGAACGGGTTGCGTCTTGGAGAGTTGCTCGCCAGGCACGCGACTCTGCTCGACCGGTCTTTCCTCGATGTCGAACAGGGGTTTTCCGGTTTCGCGGTGAAACAGGAACAGATATCCCTGCTTGGTCACCACGGCGACGGCGGGGACATCTTGGCCCTCTCGTTTGACGGTAATGAGGTTGGGTTGGGCCGGCACATCGTAGTCCCACACATCGTGGTGACTCAGTTGATATTCCCAGATCGTTTCACCGGTCGCTGCTTTGAGCGCCATCAGACTGTTGCAGGGTCGAGTGTCACCGTGCCGGAGGCCGCCGTAGTAGTCTGGTGTGGGGGAATCCGTAGAGATGAAGAGAAGACCACGTTTAAAATCGATGCTCATAGGCGGCCAGGAAAAGGAGCTGCCCTGTTTTTCGATCCCCACACCCTGCCACGTCTGATAGTTGTCGTCATCCGGCTTCGGTACCTTGTCGCGCTGCCAGACAACCTCTCCGGTGAATACATCATAGGCCCGCAAATGCGGAATCATTCCACCGACGATGACCAAATCCTGATAGATTAGGGGCGGAGAGGTAATCGACCCACCCTGTTGATTGCGTTTGTCGGCTGCCAGACCCAAGCGCCCGTGCGGCAGGCGTCCCTTGTCTGCAAAGTCCTCCACTGGCTTACCGGTGCGAGCGTCCAAGCACCACAGATCCCCCTCGAGCGTGCCGTAGAAGAGACGGCGATCTTCGCCCTTTTTCCAATAGGCCGCGCCGCGGTTGATCCACAAGTTGTATCGCTTGCTCAGATCGACCTTGGGGTTGAAGGCCCAAATCTCTGCACCCGTTTCAGGATCCAGTGCGATGGCCCGGCAAAAGGGTGTCGTCAGGAACATCACGCCATCCGCCAGGATGGGGGTCCCTTCGAAACAGGATAGCGTCGGGTATCGGGTCCCGTCACTCACATCACCGGTATGATAGGTCCATGCGCGTTTCAATTGCCCTACGTTGGACCGATTGATCTGAGTCAAGGGAGAGTAACGTTGGCCACCGGCATCGCCGCCCCAGTGGGGCCAGGCGTAGGTCAAGGAGGGATCGCGATCATCAGGATCTGAAATAGCGCTGTTTGAAAAGGCGAGTGTGCAGACAATCAGCAATCGTAGAACCATCGATCAATTCCCCTTTATACGGCACTCATGGGTCGTTTCGAGAGTCGTAGACCTACCACAAAGGACGGGATCGTTCAAGAAACAGATTGGCGGATTGACGAGAACTCGAGAATTCGCTAAGTTTCGCATGCTGGTGACAGGGATCTATCCGACCTTGGTCCGCCTCAGGCCTGGTTCGACGACATGGGAGTCGAATGGAAAAGACAGAAAACGGCACCTCGTCCGCATTTTCGGCGAAACAGAAACTCGGTCTCATCTTGGGTCCGGCACTGTTTCTCGGCGTCCTATTCTTCGTGCCGCTCGATGGTTTGAGTGCGTCGGGACGGGCCGTATTAGCGTCCACACTCTGGGTCGCCACCTGGTGGATCACGGAGGCGATTCCCATCTCGGCCACGGCGCTGCTGCCAATTGTGCTCTTCCCCTTGAGTGGCGGGCTGAACATCCGATCGACCACGGAGGCGTATGGCCAGCCGATGATCTTTCTGTTCGTCGGCGGCTTCATGATCGCGATGGCCATCGAAAAGTGGGATCTGCATAAGCGCATTGCGATGAACGTCATTAAGGCCGTGGGCACCAATAGCAGCCGCATCATCCTTGGATTCATGGTCGCCACGGCCCTGCTTTCCATGTGGATTTCCAACACCGCCACGAGCCTGATGATGATGCCGATCGGTTTGGCCATTGTGACTCAGTTGGCGGAGTTCGTGAATCACAAGGGGGGAGAGACGGCGCAGGTATCCCACTTCGGCAAGGCGCTCATGCTTTCGATAGCCTATTCAGCCTCTATTGGCGGCATGGCGACGCTTATCGGTACGCCCACCAATATGGTGTTTTCCGCTGTCGTGCAACAGACTTACGGCGTCGAGGTGAGCTTCGCGAAATGGATGCTGTTCGGGCTGCCGGTTTCGCTGCTGCTCCTGGGGATCTGCTGGGTGTATCTGGTGCGCTTTGCCTTTAAGCTGCGAAACCAAAGTATCCCCGGCGTCGAAGCCGAAATTGACAGACAGTTGATCGCCCTCGGTCCCATGAGTCCCGAAGAAAAACGCGTACTCGTCGTCTTTGGACTCACGGCCTTTTCGTGGATCACGCGTTCCTACCTTTTGAGCAGATTCATTCCCGGCATCAACGACACGATCATCGCTGTGACCGGGGCGCTCGTATTGTTCCTCATCCCGGCGCCAAGCCGACCCGGTGCCAGGCTGCTGGATTGGCAAAGCGCCGTCAAACTACCCTGGGGAATTGTCCTGCTCTTCGGCGGTGGGCTTGCCCTGGCCGCGGGCTTCACCGAATCGGGGTTGGCGCCTTGGATCGGCAAGCAATTGAATCTGCTCGACGGCATCGCTCTCATTCTCATTCTGGGTTTTGTGGTGTGTTCGGTGAACTTTCTCACGGAGATTACCTCAAATGTTGCGACGGCCTCCATGATGTTGCCGATTCTGGCGGCTCTGGCCGTGACGCTCGATGTCCATCCGTTTGGCCTGATGATCGGCGCCTGTGTCGCCGCCTCGTGTGCTTTTATGCTGCCGGTGGCAACGCCCCCCAATGCGGTCGTCTTCGGGTCCGGCGTTCTCGAGATGAAGGATATGGTGCGCACCGGTATCTGGATGAACTTGATTTCGATTGTCGTCTTGACAATCTTGGTGTATTACTTGCTACCATTGATTTGGGGATTCGAGATGTCGACCTTCCCGGTAGGACTGAAGTAAGATTAATTGGACGTGAGCATGCGATCGATTCATTTGAAACTCATTCCGGGTGACGGCATTGGCATCGAAGTGATACGCGAAGGCAAACGCGTGCTGGAGCGCATCGCCGAGGCGCATGGTGGCCTGCGCTTCGAAATCCAGCAGTTCGACTGGGGCTGCCAATACTATCTAAAGCATGGCCGGATGATGCCGGAGGATGCCCTGGGGATCCTCGCGGATTGCGACAGTATTGTTTTGGGCGCCGTGGGCTTTCCTGGGGTTCCCGATCATATTTCCCTGCGGGGTCTGCTATTGCCCATCCGGTTCGAGTTCGACCAGTACATCAATTTCCGGCCGGTCAAGTTCCTGGAAGGGCTGGAGTCGCCCCTGAAGGCGGCCAGCCCGGAGTCGATCGATTTCGTGGTGTTTCGCGAGAACACCGAAGGGGAGTATTGCGGTAAGGGCTATCGCCGCAACGAAGGCTCGGCTGACGAGCTGGTGGTGCAGGAGGCCTGGTTTTCTCGCAAGGGAACAGAACGCGTGATCAGAGCCGCGTTTGAGTACGCGGTCGAACACGGTCTCAACAGTGTGGTCAGCGCCACGAAATCAAACGCCTTGAACTATTCGATGGTTTTCTGGGATGAGATTTTTGCTCTGGTGCAGACCGAGTACCCGCAGATAGCGACGCGCAGTTTCCTTATCGATGCGCTGTCCGCCTTATTCATACTCAAGCCTGAAATGTTTGAAGTTGTGGTTGCCAGCAACCTCTTCGGCGATATCCTGACCGACCTCGGTTCGGCCATGGTCGGTAGCATCGGCGTCGCACCCTCCGCAAACCTCAATCCTGAAAAGAAATACCCGAGTATGTTTGAGCCGGTACACGGCTCCGCGCCGGACATCGCCGGCAAAGGCATTGCCAATCCCATCGGCACCCTCTGGTCCTTGGTGCTGATGTTGGAGCATTTGAACCTGAAGGAAATGAGCGACCTGCTGATGCAGGCGATAGCGGCGACCATCCGCAGCAAGAAACTGACCCCCGATCTAGGTGGTAACTGTTCGACGTCGGACGTGGTGGACGATATTATCGATCGACTGCCGGAGTAAGAACGTGCACAAGCTATGGATCATCCTCGGTGCGGTGAATGGTTTCATGTCGGTGGCCATCGGCGCATTCGCGGCCCATGGGCTCAAGGGGAAGATAGATGACGTCTCCCTGGCCAGCGTCATCACGTCTGCCCGCTACCAGATGTATGCGGCTTTGACTCTGGTGCTGATCGGTCTGCTCACGCTGCATGCGATTAACCGGTGGCTCACCTATGCGGGAGTCTGTTTTACGCTGGGTGCGGTCTTCTTCTGCGGCTCTCTCTATCTGATGGCCCTGACGCAAATTAAGGGTTTGGGCATTGTCACGCCTGTGGGTGGACTGCTGTTCTTGGTGGGGTGGGTGCTGGTGGGGGTCTCGGCCTTTAAGGGTTGATGGTGGGCGGAGCCCACCCTACGCGTGACCCCTTGTTCGGGACAATGGAAAGACCATTTACCGGACCTATGAGGCTGGTCTTGTTAACGCCTTCTATCGTGGCGGCGTTTCTTGTATACTGTTGGCTATCGACGGGCAACGAGGGTGTTGCCAATTCTTTTAGGAGGGCCATGTGTGAAATCGCCTAGGGCTTTCACCTTGATTGAGCTGTTGGTGGTGATTGCCATCATTGCCTTGGTGATGGGCATTTTGCTGCCCAGCCTGGGCCGTACCCGCGAACAGGCCCGTCAGCGTCTCTGCGCTTCCCGGGAGCGTCAACAACTCATGGCGATGATGCTCTATGCCCAGGACAACGACAGCAAGTTGCCGGCTCCGGCCCCGGGCGAGCGGGGGCTCTGGGAGCTGGACAGCCGGACCGTGGATTTTCTGGTCAGATACGGGCTTCACAAAAAGATCTTCTACTGCCCATCCAATCGAACGCAGCAGCAGTATATGGATCTCTACTGGCAGGTCAGGGATACGCTTCCACTTCAACTGACAAAGGCGTCCTCTTTTCGGAGAGGCGTCCAGCCGGCCATCGGCCCCGCCCCGACACCCCCGCCCGACCCCCGGCCTCAGCCCCAATCACCGGGTTCTGTCGCCTCCGGTTACTGCTATATCCTGGAAACGCCGCAGAGCCCGCGACCTGAGATTCTGAACGAACTGAACAAGACCGGGGCCAAGGCATGGGCCCGCACGACTGTGGAGAAGCAGGGCGGGAGGCAGGAACTGGTCGTCGATGTCACGCTCAGCCGGACCGACAGTCTCGCCGATCAGGGCACCCGTTTCGCATCCATTCAGGGAGGCACCCTCTGGGAGAGCCACCAGGTGGCGGATCAGTCGAGCCATCTCAAGACCGAGCAACAGCCCCTGGGGGCGAACATCGGATTCCTGGACGGGCACGTGGCTTGGCGTCACTTCAAGGAGATGGAGCCTCGCTACACGGTCACAAGCGGGCTGACGTTTTGGTGGTAGAGGAATGGAGGAATGGAGGAATGGAGGAATGGGGCGCGCAATGAAGAAGGGTCCACAGCCGATCGAGGACCGGCCATGAACCCTTTGCGAGCTGACTTCATGTTATCGAACGGTCAGTTTCTTACTCTGTTTAAAGGCGACGTTGTCGTTCTCATTGGACTCCTGGATGCCGTTGAAGGGATCGATGATCCAGCCTACATAGTAGGAATTCCGGGGGATGGAATTCGGCACTTTGAGGGGGACGGTGATGTCCCGATACTGGCCCGCGGGAAGCGACCAGGTGGATTCATTGCCCAGGGGATGATCCGCCGAGGTGATCGTGGTATCCGTCGAGGCAAAGTAGGCGATCCTAACCAAACCGTTGCCGTCGGCCGCGGTGGCCGCGCCGTTATTCCTCAGTCTGAATGAGACGTTCACGGTGTCACCCCTGTAGACGACTTGGGGATGGATGTCACGATAGACCAGTCCGCCATCGGTCAAATTGGGAAGGTTCTGGGCGCCACGCTTGAAGCGGGCATAGAATAGGTAGTTGCCGTTCACCGCAAAGGTGGCCGTGGGGTTGGTCGGGTCTATCGTGCCCGGCGGGATCACGGTGGTAGACCAGCGATCGAAGCTGTAGCCGGCGTCCGGCACGGCTGTCAATGTCACCACCGTGCCCCCGTTGTAGGTGAAGCGACCTTCGGCAGGCGTGACGTGTCCACCCGCGTCTGAGGAGACGTGCAAGACGTAGGTCACAGGCACCTGATGCCCCTTGAAGCGGGCATGGAGGGTGTAGTTGCCGTTCATGGGGAAGAAGACCATGGCATCGGCGGGATTGATGGTCCCCGCCGGGAGGCCCGTGGTGGTCCACCCGTCAAAGGCATAGCCGGGATCGGCGATCGCCATCAAAGCGACCCAGGTGCCCGGGCTGAAGGTGAAGGTGCCCTCGGCGGGGATGACCTTACCGCCGGTGTCGGAGGAGACCTTCAAGGTGTAGGTCACCGGTACATGGTCCCGTTTGAACTTGGCGTGGAAGGTGTAGTTGCCGTTCATGGCAAACCAGACCGCGGGATTGGCGGGATTGATCGTGCCCGCGGGAATGCCCGTGGTGGTCCACCCGGCAAAGGTGTATCCGGGATCGGCTACCGCTGTTAACGCGACCCACGTCCCCGGGTTATGGGTGAAGCTGCCTTCTGCAGGCGTCACATGTCCGCCGGTGTCGGAGGAGACCCTCAAGGTATAGGTCACCGGCACAGGGATTCTCTTAAAATTGGCGTGGAATCGGTAGTTGCCGTTCATGGCAAAGGACACGGTGGCGCTGGCGGGATTGATCGTACCCGTGGGAACGCCGATGGTGGTCCATCCGTCAAAGGCGTAGCCGGGGTCGGCCACGGCCGTTAGTGTAATCACCGTCCCTGCGTTGTGGGTAAAGCTCCCTTCAGCCGGTGTGGCACGTCCACCGTTGCTCGAAGTGACTTCCAGCGTGTACATTTTCACGGGATCTTCGGTGCAGGGGAAGACGGCAACCGGGGCCGCCAGAAACCCTATGCGTCGATAGCTGACGCCACCGATACTGACCTGCCCAAATCCGGTTCCGGCCGGACCGGCATACTCCTGGAAACCGGCGAGCCGATAGTGCTCGCCTTCGAGGTCGGACCAACTGCCGAAGTGGAGACCCTGCGGCAGCATATAGCATTCCTGGGTCCCCTCGAATACGAGAGCGTAGTCACTGTCGCTCATTCTGCCATTTTCAAACTTGGGCTGATACCGATCGACGCGGCGAATGACACCACAGTCGGAACAGACATAGGAGATGAAGGATCCGGTTTCGGTAAAGTCAAACGGGGAGGGCCGGAGGTGGACCGTTATACAGGTCAGCCTCTCGGAGTCGCTCGGTGGGTTACTCGGGCCGACTCCGTCCCGGGCACCGCCGAAGACGGGCCCCCCGGACCCGACGAGATCGGTTAATGAGATGATCTTCGATTCGCCCGGCCGGTCCAAATTCCAGCATTCAATGACGCCGAGTCCGTACGTGTTGGCCGGCGGGTACGGGTTGTTGAGGATCTCGCGTATGACGACATCGCCTTCGCGGGCCAAGGGACGGAGCGTGGAACTCACCAGGGGATAGAACACCGTGTTTTCGCTGCTGTGCAGCATGCCTTGCAGACGCATGTTGTCGTTGTCCCCGGCGGATATGCCATCGGGTACGACCCCGCGCATGATGTCGATGTCGCCGCTCCAGCCCTCATCACTGCGGAAGGAGCCTGTGAAGGCTTGACGCTGTGCATCCCAGTGAAACGATAGGAGCCCGCGGCAATCGAGGTACTGTTCGAGGCTGCGTTCGGGCACGATGATCGTGTGCTTAAACGGGTCCGGATCCGGCACGGCGACGCGGTAGCGATCCCAGTCGTAGGGAAAGCCCTGGCCTTGTGGGGCCTGTGGCTGGGCGTAAGGCGCCATATGGGTCAGTTCGCGGTGAGTCAGCAGGGCATAGTGACCTGCCTCCTTACCCACGACGATGGCAGGCCAGCCGTCAAAGGCATCATTGGGGTAAAAGGGATCTCTCAGGACGACCAGATCACCCAGATTGATCTGGGGATCACAGAGATCACATTCTGCACCATCACCCGGCGCTGGATCGCCACAGCTATTTTCGGCTGGGTCCCCCAGACCCTCTGGCGTAAAGCCAGCATCACTGGTCACGAGAAATTTATCAACCTGGGTCAGTTCTTCGCGCAGCTTCAAGAACAACTTGTGGTCGCCGCTCGATAGGCCGCTGATCGACCCCAGTCTTTGCCAATGCCATGAGCCGGTCAGTTGATCGCTGAAGCGCCAAGGAAAATTGGCGGAATGATCGAACGCTACCCAAAACGAGTTGTGTTGGTAAGAGTCATAGCGGACGCGTGCCCACAGGTAGTAGCGGAGTGACAATCGTAGTCCAAGGTGTAGTCATAGGTCGCAATGAGAGGGCCGGCCACCTGCTCGATGAAGCGGCCGCTGCCGGCGGGTGTCGTGAGATAGCCACGGTCGGAGGCCTCAGGATCTTCGCCTAGCTGACCCGGGGCAGCAATGTCGCCACACTCCGCCTCCAGCCAATGGTACTCGTGCAGGCAGTCCGGCTCCGGAGGCGCTACGTGCTCTGCTAGGCCGGGCGCCGCCAGGATCGCCACAAATGCAAGAATCAGCCAGCTTGGCTTGATCACTTTTGAATTTCTAGAAACCATTTGCTTCTCCTTTGAATCGTGTCAAACATCGAACAAGGATGCTTTATCTGCGGGCAACGTGAATCTCGTTGACACCGCTTAGTGTCCACCCGAGAACAGCTTCGAGCGGTTTCCGTGACACAGGCTCGACGGTACACGATAGTATCAGGAGCGCCTCGGACCACGAAACGCAGAGACCTTACACATCGTACAATCCCATCAAAGTATCACCCAGCAACGCAGACCGCGGTCAGAAGACGCCATTCTTGAAAGAAAGTTCAAAAACAACACCCAAGAGTGCCGCAGAAAACTTCCGGCGCAACGAAGTTTCTTCTGCAGGTCTGCCGCCTTCAAGTTCGGCGGGCTCCAGCATAGGTGCCTTGCTGTCAGGAAACGCAGTAATCGGTAATCGGCAGGTCTGTTACCTTCGATTAAAGATCACACCAGTGGGGACCGGCCGCGTCCATAGCCGCTTAGGGAACGGCAAGAAATAACTTGGACTTTTGAATGCCCACTTGGACCTCAAATTGTTCAACTTATTTCTTGCCGATCCCTTACGAGCGGGATCTTTTGGCCGAGGGACCCCTGCGTCGAGTTGGACTGGCTTTGCGACCTGGGCGGCGAGGGGCCGACGAGGTGTTGCGTCTCTTCGATTTCTTGGCCAGGGGGTGTATCGATTGCGACGCGCCTCTACCGCCGGAAGCGTGACCCACGGGTGGCGTGCCGGGCACCGGCGTGAAACCCTCGATTCGCCGTGGTCGAATCTTGCACCCAATGAATTTTTCGATCATCTGAATGGCCTTTTTCTCCTCCGTAGACACCAGGGTGATGGCGTCCCCGGTGGCCGTGGCCCGCCCGGTCCGTCCGATGCGGTGGATGTAGTCTTCGGGAAGATTGGGGACATCGTAGTTGATCACGTGGGTGATGCCTTCCACATCGATGCCGCGGGCCGCAATGTCGGTGGCTACCATCACTTGAAACTTGGCAGCCCGGAAACCCTCCAACGCGCTCTGTCGCTGCTTTTGTGTACGGTTGGAATGTATGGCGACCGACTGAACGTTGGCCCGGGTGAGCTTTCGGTTGATCTTGTCTGCGCCATACTTGGTCCGGGAGAAGATGAGCACGCTGAACATGTGCGTTGTTTCCAGCAGATGGAGCACCAGGGCCATCTTCTGTTCCTTCTCGACGTAGATGAGGCTCTGTTGGATCGTGTCGAGGGGATTCTCCTGCTTGCCAATCTGAATGACCCTGGGAGACTTCAGAATACTTGAGGCCAAGCCCTTGACCTCGGAGGACATCGTGGCGGAGAAGAGTAGCGTTTGTCGCTTCTTAGGCAATGTCTTGATGATGCGCCGCACATCCTTGATGAAACCCATGTCCAGCATGCGGTCCGCCTCATCCAAGACGAGGACCTCGAGGGAATTCAGGTCGACCGAATCGCGCTGGATGTGGTCTAGGAGCCGCCCCGGCGTTGCCACAATGATATCCACCCCTCGCGCCAGGGCGTCCAGTTGTTGGGTGATGCTGACACCGCCGTAGAGTGTGACTGTCCGCAGGGAAAGGAAGCGGCCATACTCGCTGATGCACTGTTCGATCTGCAGGGCCAGCTCGCGCGTAGGGGTGACGATCAGCGACTTGATGCGTCTCTTCTTGTGGGTCTTCTCGTGGCAGAGCCGGTTCAATATCGGCAGCACAAAGGCGGCGGTCTTGCCGGTGCCGGTCTTTGCGCAGCCAATGATGTCCTGGCCTCGCATGGCCGCCGGGATCGCCTCCGACTGGATCTCTGTGGGTGCTGTATAGCCGGTGGCCAGAATACCCTGCACGAGGGGGTCGGCCAGACCAATTGACTTAAAGGGCATACGTGGTCCTCAAAAACGTGTCAAAGGCGTAACCTGCCAGAGATTCAAGGCTGACTCAAGAGAAATCTCCGCAGAGGACCTTTCCAATGACGACGCGTCTCGCTACTTTACGGCACAGTAGACGAAGGCGGGGGGGACATTGCGCCAGACGGTCCTGGTCGTCGTCACGCGGTCAAATGTCGCTTTGAGTTTCTTGCGAAAACGAAGACCCGCCGGCAGGACCAAGCCCTGCAGGTAGGCAAAGGTCAGGAAACGACCGCCGGGCCGCAAGATGCTCTGAATCGTGGCGAGCAACTCGTTTTGCAGTGTCTCGGGGAAGGCGGCCCAGGGCAGGCCGCAGATCACGCAGTCGCATGCGTCGTGACCCTGTCTCTTCAGGTACTTTGCCGTATGAATCGCGCTGTCCTGATAGACCGTGACATCGGGGCAACGCGCCTGGGTGGCAGTCACAAAGTCACCGTTCACTTCCATGGCAAAGAAGGTGGCGTCGGGGGACAGCTTCCGCAAAATCTGCTCGGTAAAGACGCCGCTGCCGGGTCCGAACTCGACCACCGCCTCGGCGTGGGACAAATCGGCCTCGTCCGTGATCAGCTCAGCCAGGCCCGAGGAGCTGGCCGCGATGGCCCCCGTCATGCCGGGATGAACGACGAACTGCTTTAGGAACCGCACATAATTAAATGATCCATTTCTCATCTCATCTTCACGTCATTTTCAGCCGCTTCTCAATCGTGAAATCCTCCGCAGTAGGCCAACTACAACTCTGGTTTCGCTCAATCGGGCGCGACTGAATCTGACGCAAATCTGAGCGACAAATGACTCATTTAAGTATACGCGGCTCCTAATGAAGTTGAGCGTGTCTCGGTCGAGCGAAGGTTGTACCACATCAGTCACCGATAGGACAGTGAAACTGGTGAGCAGGCAGGGCGATCCGATCGCCCCGGCTGGGGCCGTCAGAGAAACAGCTCCTTGAGTTTCGCCGCATCGTCTTGGAGATCAGAGGGAACGCCGTCGAAGGCGACCTTACCGAGTTTGAAAGAATAGACGCGGTCGCAGATGGGCAGGACTTCGCGAACCTTTTGTTCCACGATCAACAGGCTTACACCCGTGTCCCGGCTGATCTGTCGGATCTTTTCAATCACCTCTGTCACCAAACTCGGTGACAGGCCGAGTGACGGCTCATCCAGCATGAGAAGCTTGGGTTTGGGGATCAGGGCTCGGGCCAGGGCCAGCATCTGCTGTTCGCCGCCGGATAGTTTCCCTGCCACCTGCTTCGGCCGCTCGCCCAAGACCGGGAACATCTCCAACACGGAGTCGATCCTGCCTTGCAGCTCCTGCCTAGGCAACGAGTAGCCCCGATTTCCAGATTTTCCATCACGGACAAATCACTGAAGACTCGGTTGCCTTGCGGCGCCAGCGTAATCCCCCGTCGCACGTTCTGTGCGGGTGTGGCCCCGTTTAGGACAGCCCCCTCAAAGCGAATCTCACCCTCCCAAGGCTGGATCAAACCACAGACTGCCTTCAGCGTAGTAGACTTCCCCGATCCATTCGGACCGATGATCCCGACAGTCTCTCCGGCCTGCGCCTCCAGCGACAGCCCGAACAGGACCTGCTTTTTTCCATAGCCAGTCTCTAGCTGGTCCATCCTTAGCATGTCTCTGTCCTCTGTCCTCTGATCTATGCGGGATAGACCACATAGGTTTGGTCCCTGAGTTGGAAGACTTTGTTCTCAAGGCTGGTATGGCCAAAGTGCTCAAGGAACCATTCGAGCTTTCCAAGGATATTCTGCCGATTGGGCTGTCGCAAGGCGATCACGACGACCCCGAAGTGGTGTTCGTATAGGTGAGGAATAGTGTGAAAGAAATCTCGGTCCGTTGTTAGCAGCACCGCTTGCTGCTCTTGAGCCAGATCAAAGAGCCTTACATCGTCAACACCTTGATCGCGGGTCCCACGAATATCAGTGGCCTCATGGTTACGACGGCGCAGAAACTCGGAAGCAGACATAGGAAAGTTCTCATCGAGAAAGAACCTCATGATGCAGCCTCATAGGGTCCCTCCTCAAAACCAGAGAGTTCCCCACCAAAGGCCAAAGCTGCCTGCACGTCTTCCAGCGTGATGTTGGGATAATCAGCAAGTACATCTTCCGTAGAATCGCCGGCCCCGAGTGCAC
>JADFHU010000598.1 GCA_022567055.1 Planctomycetota bacterium | reverse complement strand
CTTCGGCCGTCTTGCAGATGGCCGCTTCGCTCGGCCTCGGGCCGACACGACGGTCTTGTTAGAGTGTCTAAAAACTCATGTAAAAAAAGTGCGTCGGTATGATGCACCGACGCACCAGGCTCTTTCTGAAAACTCCATCGTCGGCCCGAGAGCGAGCGTTTTTTCGCCTGGCAAAGACGGCGAAGCAGGCGATGTTGGTTCTATCGTCGATGAAGCCGGATGAAGCCAGGCGAAAAACAAGCCGCTCGAAGCCAGATCGAGTTTTCAGACAGAGCCAGTCAAAGTTTACAGAAAATCAACGGCCTGTCAATCAGGCAATCAGCGATTCTCCACCGCGGCCTGCGCGGCTGCCAAGCGCGCGATCGGCACCCGGAAGGGTGAGCAAGACACATAGTCCATCCCGACGCGGTGACAGAAGTCAATGCTGCTAGGGTCGCCCCCATGTTCGCCACAAATGCCCACTTTGAGGTTCTTTCGGGTCTGGCGTCCCAGCGTAACACCCATTTCTACCAGCTTGCCCACGCCGGTTTGATCTAACTGCTGGAAGGGGTCGGCAGCATATATGCCCTTGCGCACATACTCGCCCAAGAATTTGCCGGCATCGTCCCGAGAGAATCCCATGGCCATCTGCGTGAGGTCGTTGGTGCCGAAACTAAAGAACTGGGCTTCCTCGGCGATCAGGTCGGCCGTCAGGGCCGCCCGCGGGATCTCAATCATGGTCCCGACGGAGTAGTGGACCGCGGCCCTTCCCTTGCCCAAGACCGTCTTGATCTCCGCCAACACGTCTTCCTTCACGAGTTTGAGTTCTTCCACCGCGCCGATCAGGGGAATCATGATCTCCGGGATGGGATGCTTGCCCTTCTTCTTCACTTTCAACGCCGCCTCCATGATGGCGCGGACCTGCATGCGGTAGATGGCGGGATAGGTGACCGCCAAGCGGCAACCGCGGTGGCCCAGCATGGGGTTAAACTCATGGAGTTGATCCACCTTGGCCTTGACCTCGGCAGGCGTTACGCCCAAACGCTTGGCCATTTCGGCTTGGGCCCGTTTGTCATGGGGCAAGAACTCGTGCAGAGGCGGATCCAGCAGCCGCACGGTCACCGGCAGTCCGCTCATGACGGTGAAAATAGCTTCGAAATCCTTGCGCTGATAGGGCAAGAGGGTCTTGAGGGCGCCTTCAAATTGTTTCTTGGCCACCGCGTGTTCTTTTTCAATGGCCTTGACTTCCTTGGCGTCGGCGGCCTCGTCGCACTGTTGCAGCATGCTAGCGTAGTCATCGGCGGCCAGGATCAACTGACGCACCGCCCAGATCCGTTCGCCCTCGAAGAACATGTGTTCTGTTCGGCAGAGACCAATCCCTTCTGCACCGAAGGCCCGCGCCCGCTGAGCATCGCCCGGTGTGTCTGCGTTCGCGCGGACACCGAGCTTGCGTATCTGATCACACATCTTCAAGAATTTTTTGAAACTGGCGCTCGGCGTCGGTTCCACCGTAGCGAGTTGGCCCTTCATGACTTGACCGCTGGTCCCGTCCAGACTGATCCAATCTCCTTGCTTCACCGTGACCTTGCCCAAGACAAGTTTCTTGCCCGAATAGTTGACCGTCATAGCCCCCACACCGGCGACGCAGCACTTGCCCATGCCCCGAGCCACCACCGCAGCGTGACTGGTCATCCCACCCAGGGCCGTCAGGATGCCCACGGCCGCATCCATGCCGCCAATATCCTCAGGACTGGTCTCCTTGCGGACCAGGATCACATCCTTGCCCTTGGCCTTCCAGGCCTCCGCGTCCTCAGCGGAAAAGACCACTTGGCCAACCGCGGCGCCCGGTGACGCAGGCAAACCCTCGGCCAAAACGTCGCGTTTGGCCTTAGGGTCAAAGCTGGGGTGCAGCAGCCGGTCGAGTTGTTCGGGGGTCACGCGCGTCACCGCCGTTTTCTTGGGAATCAAGCGCTCGTTGACCATCTCGACGGCGATTCGTACCGCGGCCTCCGCGGTACGCTTGCCGTTACGGGTTTGCAAGATGTAGAGCTTGCCTTCCTGAATGGTAAACTCCATGTCCTGCATGTCTTTGTAATGCTTCTCCAAACGCGTCATCAAGCGCGTCAGCGATTTGTAGCAGGCGGGCATCACCTTCTGGAGTTCACCCATGGGACGCGGGGTACGGATCCCTGCGACGACATCCTCGCCCTGCGCGTTCATCAAGAATTCACCATAAAACTCCTTGGTGCCGTCACTCGGGTTTCGTGTAAAGCAAACGCCGGTGCCGCAATCGTCTCCCATGTTACCGAAGACCATGGCCTGCACATTGACGGCCGTACCCAGGAGGCCTGTGATATCGTTCAATTCGCGGTATTTCTTCGCTCGATCGGCATTCCAGGAACCCAAAACGGCATTGACCGCCAGTTTTAGCTGAGCCATCGCGTTCTGGGGGAACAGTTGTCCAACATGGGCCTGGTAGACTTTCTTGTAGTCGCCAACCACACCCTCCAGTTGCTCGGCCGAAAGGTCACTATCCAACTCGACGCTGGCCTTCTTCTTGGCGAACTCAATCTTCTCCTCGAATTTTTCATGGTGGCAGCCCATCACCACGTCACCAAACATATCGATGAAACGCCGGTAGATGTCGAAGGCAAACCGGGCATTGCCGGTCTTCTCGACGATGCCTGCAACGACTTTATCATTTAGCCCCAGGTTCAACACGGTGTCCATCATGCCGGGCATGGAGGCGGCGGCCCCACTTCGAACACTGACGAGCAACGGCCTGTTGGGATCGTCAAACTTAGCCTTCATAACCTTTTCCAGCTTGGCAACGTTCTTTGCCACTTCGGCTTCCAGGCCCGAGGGCCACTTCGCGCCTGATCGGTAGTACTCGTCACATACTTTTGTCGCAATCGTAAATCCGGGGGGCACTGGAACATCCAGGCCTGTCATCTCGGCGAGGTTCGCTCCCTTACCACCGAGGAGCTCCTTCATGGTGGCATTGCCTTCGGCCTTGCCGTTACCAAAGAAGTAAACCCGTTTCTCAGCCATCTGGTCAATCTCCTTAACACATAGCGTCTGTCTCAAACATCGGCTCGCACACGTCGATTCAGGCTTTCTCTCTCTCTGGATGTGGAACCAGAAGGGCTCCCTGTTCAAACCTGCGAGAAAGTAAACCGTGCGTGTAGACCATTCAACCCGACTGCACGGTGATAGAAAGGGCACAACTTTAGGCGACCGATCGATGCCTGTCAACGAATAAAACTAGGGACAAAGGCCCTGAATGAAATCACGCTTTCCCTGAGGCGGCCCCGCCTCGCGGCCTGCTGAAGATGTCGCATATTTAAGGATGACCAGTATCTAGAAAGGGATCAGTCGAAGACGCGAACCTTAGAGAGCCCGGGCAGCAACATTTTGTACAGCTCGATGGCATTGCCATCGTTCAGGCGAATGCAACCGCGGGAGGCGTTCTTGCCGATTTCCTCGGGCGCCTCGGTGCCATGGATGGCGAAGCCTGTCTTTCCTACGGCGTCCCCTTCAACGCCCTGGAGACCAATCCAACGCGATCCGAGGGGATAATCGGGGTCACTGGCAGAGAAAGTCCGTCCATTCGGATCTGTCCACTGGGGTCTAACAAGTTTTTCCCCTTCCCCAACGATCCAGGTGCCGGTCGGAGTTTCGTGGCCCGGCATGCCAAGCCCCACCTGATAACTCTTAACGTAGGTGTTCTTCAAATAGAGATCCATCGTGAATGCCGAGCGACGGACGCGCACATGAAACGGGCCGTTGACCACTTTGATTTTTCGGCCCGCCCGCAGAGCCTTCGGCCGTGGTATGCCGTTAATGTTCTGGAGAATCTCAGCCGGTACGCTGTGACGCTTGCCAATTCTCTCCAGCGTATCCCCAGATTGAACCAAATAGGTCTCACAGAGGAAATCCCCCTCGTAGATCTTTTCGCTGAAAAGCCACTGACTGGACAGCTTTTCCATTTGATCCTGGATACCGACACGCTGGTCCGGGCACATTTCCATCGTATTAAG
>JADFHU010000597.1 GCA_022567055.1 Planctomycetota bacterium | reverse complement strand
GCCTGGGCACCGATACAGGCGGATTCGCCGACCCGCTTCCTGAGACCGGTCTCGCAGCCGGCCATGGCGAACCTCCACCGCTGCCCGATGATGCCATCATCCTGCCCATCAGGGGCCTGAACATTCCTTTCGCCGACGTTGTCCTTCACGAAGGTGACGCGGTTACCGTCGAGCCGCTGAAGATCGAGACATTCACGGTCATCGGCCTGGTAAAGAATCAGGGTAATTTCGAATACCCCCGGGACCAAGAGTACACCCTTTCCCAAGCCCTGGCCTTCGCAGGCGGCCTGGACGACGCCGGCGATCCTCGCTACGCGGTCATCTACCGCCTGGATTCCCAGGGACAGATCCACCATGTCGCCTACAACATCCAAAAGTCGAAGAACGATACCCTCCTGGCCAGTCCCATGACCGTCCGGATCAAGCCCGGCGATATCGTGGCGGTGGAGCACACGCGACGAACACGCACCAAAACGACGCTGCAAAGATACTTCAACATGAACGTGGGCGCCTACCTGCCCCTCACTCGGTTTTAAAAGAGGTCACAGGCACAATGGTGGATAGAACCAAGGGTAACGATCGCTCAGGCCCGCCTCAGCCCATGAATGGGATAGTTCCCGACCTTGCGGGGATGCCTGGGTCGGGACAGCCGGACAGTCTCGTGGTTGTCTTGTGGCGGCATAGCTGGATCATTATCGGCTGTGTCGTCCTGGCATTGATCGGAGGGTTCGTCTACCTGGCCAAGGCCACCCCTCTTTTTACCAGCTCCTCCCGGCTCTATGTAGAGAAGAGCGGGCCGAAGATCATGAGCGACATGGAAGAGGGTATTTTCACGGGTTCCCAGAACTACCTCTATACCCAGGTGGAACTGATGAAGGCAACGCCCATCCTGGCCGAGGCGTTGAAGAAATGCGATGCCGGGCGCATGCGCACCTTCGCAGACGTGACGAACCGCATCGTCGCCCTCGAAAACACACTCGAGGCCACCGTGGGCAAGAAGAACGACATCCTCAGCGTGTCCTTCAAGAGCCCCTATCCTGACGAGGCGGCCCACATCGTCAACAGCGTCGTGGATGCCTATATCACCTTTCACGGGACCCTGAAGCGGACCACCGCCGTAGAAGTGCTCAAGATCCTGCAGCAAGAAAAGACCAAGCGTGATCAGGAACTGTCCCAACGGCTGCACGCGATGACGGCCTTTCAAGATGAAAACGAGGCCGTGGCCCTGCAGGCCGATAGCGGCAACATGATCTTGGACCGCCTCAACCGACTCTCTGATGCCTACACCGCGGCAGAACTCGCCACACTCGAGGCGAATTCATACTACGAGTCGGCCAAGGCAATGGCCCGGACCCCGGGCAGCCTGCAACAGTTCATCGACGTTCAGCAACAAGCGGCGCCTTGGACAAGGAATAGTGAGAAAAGCGGACTGACGACCTTGCTCAATCAGTTGCGATTTCGCCGTGCCGACCGAACTCGTCAGCTAACCCGCGACCACCCGGCCGTCAAGGCCCTGGACGAAGAGATCACGGACATTGAACAGCAGATCCAGGCATTGGACCAACAGTATGCCCAGGCGCAATTGGCTGTCCTGGAACAGCAGTACCTCGCCGCAGCAGAGAAAGAAAACCAGTTAGGGCAGCATTTTGACGAGCAGCGCACGCAGGCGCTGCAACAGAGCCGACAGATCTCTCAGTACACGATTCTACGCTCTGAGTGGGAGCAATCCAAGAAGATCTGTGACGCCCTGGACGACCGCATCAGGGAACTCAACGTCACCGAGGACGCGGGTGTGCTGAATATCACCATCCTGGAGGTCGCCGAGGTCGCCGAAAAGCCTTCGGATCCCCA
Source organism: Planctomycetota bacterium (assembly GCA_022567055.1). GTDB lineage: Bacteria > Planctomycetota > Phycisphaerae > Sedimentisphaerales > Anaerobacaceae > JAIPFM01. The sequence goes on along the minus strand of JADFHU010000597.1, from coordinate 2,173 downwards.
GCCAGCCCGAACCATGGCCATGGCCCTCGTGCTGGGACTCATGGCGGGGGGAGGCTTAGCCCTGCTTCGAGACATGCTCGACCACCGGATTCGCAGCGTGGACGAGGTGGCCGCATTGCTTGGGGCACCCCTATTGGGAACCATGCCGGCCATGAACAAGAAGGCATCACTAAGTGACCGAGGCCAGGAAGCCGCAACGGACGCCATGTCTCCGACTGCCGAAGCGGTGCGCACGATCCGAACCGCCATATTCTTCAGCGTGCCACAAGACCAAGCCCGAACGATCTTGATCACCTCGCCGATGCCCGGCGAAGGCAAGAGTACCGTGGTCAGCAACCTGGCCATTGCCATGGCGCAGAGTGGGCAACGTGTGCTGATACTAGATGGTGACTTCCGCAAGCCCACTCAGCACATCATCTTTGGCGTCAACCGAGAAAATGGGGTCGCAGCCCTACTGGCCGGCATGAAGCCTATCGGCGAAACCGTAGTGCAAACCCAGACCGAGGGACCCTATCTCATGTCCAGTGGTCCCGAGGTCCCGAACCCGGCCGAGATGCTGGGGAGCCAGACCTTCAAAGACTTGCTAGCGAAGCTGGCGGGCGAGTTCGACCGCATCATCGTCGATTCGCCCCCGGTGATGGCTGTTGCGGACGCGGCCATCCTGGCGGCTACCTGCGACGCCACCGTGCTCGTGGTGCGGGCAGAAAAATCGACCCGCAGAGCAGTACAGAACGCCAATAGAAAACTCCAGGCGGTCGGCGGACGACTCATTGGCGCGATCGTCAATGATGTCAAGCATTCAAAAGGGCGCGATGGCTATGGCTATGGCTATGGCTATGGAAAAAAGGATAAGAGCAACGGCAAGAACGACTCTCCCACCCGCGAACAGGGAAAGACAGTCCCCAGCAGTGCCGGTCGCTTAGAAGAAGGAGTAAAGGCAGATGGCCGCGCCCTGGGATAGCGAACTGATCAGACGGCAGCGACAGAGCTTGGGTGTCTACCAAGCCCAGCGCTGTGTCGACACGCATTGTCATTGCCTGCCGGGCATAGACGACGGGCCTAGCAGCCTTGAGGAATCCCTGGCCTTATGCAGGGCCCTGGTGCAGCAAGGTATCACCCACGTGATCGCCACGCCCCATCAATTGGGTCGATACGAGGGTGCTGTATCCGCCCCTGTCATTCGCCAGGCCGTCAAGACGCTCAACGAATCACTTCTAACAGAGCGGATTCCCCTGACCATCCTGCCGGGAGCAGAGATCAGGGTGGATGAACGCGTCGCATCGCTACTACAAGAAGACGAACTGATGACCCTGGCAGACCGCCGGCGCCATGTCCTGCTCGAGCTGCCCTTTGATCTTTATTTGGATTTGAGCCCTCTGCTGGCCCAACTGCAGGCAATGGATCTGCGGGCCGTCGTCGCCCACCCGGAACGTAACAGGGTCATCGCGAAGAATCCCGAGAGAATTCGCAGTTGGTCAGAGTACGACCCCATCCTGCAGATCACCTGCGGCAGCGTGGTGGGTCGATTTGGGCCCTCCGTCCAGGCCGCGTCCTTCGCCTTGATGGACCTGGGCTTTCAGGCTCTGCTGGCCAGCGATGCCCATGATACCCAGGGCAGGTCTCCCTGTTTCGCTGAGAGTTTCGCAGCCGTCAATAATCATTTCAGTTTTTACGTGGCTCAGCGCTACTGCATCGAGGCGCCACTCCATCTCATAGGAGGCTGCCCTGAACCGTTGGGCGAAACCACCTCAGCAGGGAAAGCGCAATTGGCGTGACGACCGAACGTTCCATAGATCAATCCGACCCTTACCCCGATCTGCTTGGCAGGGTCATTGAATGGCTCCTTGTGGCGGTGTTGGTGTTCGGGCCTCTGGCCTTCGGCACCACCGACCCCTGGAGTGAGCAGGTCGTCTTGAGCCTCATCGGAGTGATGCTCGCCCTGCTTATGCTTCGTCTGATCGTCTCCAGGACCGCGCGCTTTGTCTGGTCTTGGGCCTATCTTCCGGTTGCCGTTTTCGTACTCATCGCCGGACTCCAACTGATCCCGCTGCCCGCTTCAGTAGTCCAGGCGCTCTCGCCGAACACCTTCGCCACCAAGGCGGAGCTACTGACGGGACTCCGCCTGTCCGAGTTGGACCTCACCCTCAACCCCCGCGAACGACGCGTTCATGTA
>JADFHU010000596.1 GCA_022567055.1 Planctomycetota bacterium | reverse complement strand
GTTGGTTCAATGCGGCTGGAGCGATTTCGGAAACCACACCGTCCAATGAACGCCCGGGCAGGGAGTCCATGCTCACCGTTGCCCTGGCGCCTTCCGTGACGAGCAACACATCTATCTCATCGATTATGCCGTCTATTTCCACGACAGTCTGGTCGACAACCTCGACGATAACCGCATTGGCCCCAACCTCGTCGCCCTCCTCAACGTTTACCAGGGATATGAAGCCGGTCACCGGGGCTATCAAGAAAGCTCGGTCCAGGAGTCGCAAGGCTTCATCTAAGGCCGTCCCCACTGAGGATACGCTGGCTTCAAGGAACTCTCTGTCCAATCGGTCCGGTCCGGTCACCAGTTCAATGAGGTTATCTTCGGCTTCTGCCAAATTGGCCTGGGCCACGGCCACATCGTGCCGCCGCAGCGCCACAGTCACCGGGTCGGGTCCCTCCAGCAACTCGGCCAGGTCGGTCTCGGCCTGATCCAGGTTGGCCCGGGCCAGGGTCACCGCCGCTTGCTTTAAACCAACTTCTGCGGGGTCGAGGCCGGCAATGATGGCCTCCAGGGCTTCTTCGGTGGTGTTTAAGTGAGCCTGAGCGGCATCAACGTCCTTTTGGCCAGCGGCCACTTCGCCGGGGCTGGCGCCTGCGGTTGTAAGCCCACCCAGGTAGACCTCTTTCACTTGGAGGTTAGAAACGGCCAAGGCCAATTTTGAGCGCTGCAACTCCACGTCGGCCGGGTTGCCTTCAGTCTTGACGTTATTTTCGGCCTCCACCGCCGACGCCAGGTCCGCCTGGGCCAACTCTACCGCCGCTTCCAATTGCTGGCGCAGCAACAGGTCCACCCCTGACTCAAGTTTGGCCAAGTCATCTTGGGCTTGGTTCAAGTTTGCCTGGGCTAGCTCCGCCGAGGCCTCCAACATTCGCCGCTGCAGCGAGTCCGTGCCCAACTCCAGCTTGGCCAGGTCTTCTGTGGCCTGGTCAAATTTGGACTGGGCCGAGTCGATCGCTGTCACCAACTGCTGGCGCTTTGTCTCGTCGGGACCCGCCTCCAAGTGCGTCTTTGGACCCGCGTTTATGTGCGTCTCCGGGGACAGCCACGAAGAGTATGACACAGGCGACCGCCAAGAGTTCTAAGGGCCGGAACACCTTCGATTGGCCGTCGAGGAGTAGCAGTTGTCCGGCACAGAGGATGATGGCCAGAAAGAAGAGTCCCAAGGATAGGGGTAAACGATGAGGATTCCCCAAGTAGAGCATCAGAATCATCGAGGCCAGGAAATAGCGTGTCACCGTCTGCCAGGCGTGGATGGCGGTCGGGCCGGCGTACCCATAGCCCGGAATCAGCGCAAATCGATAATGCAAACCGAAGACCACTAGCAGGACCAATAGGAGGATGAGCCGAATCACTCGGCGTTCGGGTCGGATGTCCCAGGTGAACTTACGTTCCACACCCAGAAGGCCCAAAATGCAGAGAATGCCGGGGTAGGCAAAGTCGTGGAGTACGTGGGCGGAGAGTAGGGAGCTGGTCAGGATGATCAGAACGGCGATGATCCGTTGACCATTCACAGGCGCTTCACCTCCTTGTTGAGGACGCCTTCGATGGAGACGCGACAGAGGTCCCCCGGCCAGGAGGGAGACGAGGGACTCGCCCCTGATGTCAGGTGCCCTAGCTCGATGATCTTGACGTTTTGGTGTCGGCAATCCATCCATTCGGCCAGGGCGTGGAGGCCGGAGCGGTCTGCCGACTGTATGATGTACAAATCCGACACCCCGTGCAGCAGGTGTCTGAGCTGGGGATTCATTGACAGGGGGGTTGGATCGGGTTCGACACTCGCCAGAATCTCGTGGATGCGCCGAACTCGGGTCCCCGCGGAGACCGTCGCCAGGTCATGTACTTCAGCGCCGGTGACGAGGAAGTCAATCAGGCATTCCGACTGCAGGGAGAAGGCCATGGAAGCACAAAGCGAGACGGCCGCCTCAAAGAGTTGGGTTCCTGTGGCCGTCTTGGATGTCTCGACCACGTCGAGGATCAGAGCGCCATGGCGGTGAAATTCATGGTGGTATTCCTTGACGACCGGACGGGCCAGGCGGGCCCAGGCACGGGCGTCGATGTCTCGATAGGAGTCGCCCGAGACATAGGGCCGATTGCCGATGTACTCGGGAGACGCCCCGCGTAGCGACGCTATGCCGTGACCCACGCTGCTCTGTCCTATGCCCTCGGAGGCGATCCCCGAGAGGGTCAAACGGTCAAAGGCGGGAAAGACCAAGAGTTCCTCTTGCTGGGAATGGGTCAGACCGAAGGAATAGAGATTGAAGGGAAACGTCGAAAAGCAAATGGGGTAGCCCAGGGTGTAGCGACCTCGACGCCGGGCCAGAATGGATAGGGTCACGGTGATGCTTTCTCCGGGTCTGAGCCGGTCGATCGTGAGGAGGGGGCCGGTCTGCTCCACGGCGTCCGGGAGAGCGTCCAATGTCACTGTCAACTGACAGAGAGTCCGGCGGGCGGCACTCGTCACCCGGAACCGAAGCTGCGTCTCTTCGCCGGCGATGATGTGGTCCGGGAAGTCGCCCGTGAGGCACACGCTGGGCCTGAGCAGGTATCCGACCCACAGGGCCGCCCCATGGAAGCAGATCAGTAGGGCCAGCACGCCGAAGGCGGGAATGACCAGGGAGGCCAGAAAGACGAAACAGGTGGCCGTGATGATGGCCCTGCCATGTTCGGTGGGTGCGACACGGAGTTTGGGTTTTTCGGCGACCATGCGGTTTACACGGGGACTTTTATGTGCTCGCCGATCGACTGAATGATCTCTTTCTGGGTGAGACCCGCGTAGCGACTCTTGGACGTCAGCAGGATCCGGTGCGGCAGGCAATAGGGCAACAGCCACAGAATGTCATCCGGAACGACATAGTCGCGATTGAAGAAGTATGCACTGGCCTGCGCGGCGCGGGAGAGCATGAGGCTGCCCCGGGGACTGATCCCCAAATCCAGGCGGCTGTCATGACGCGACGCGTGCACCAGTTCCACGATGTACTCCAATATGCTGTCGTCCACATGGACCTTCAGGACCTCTTGTTGCATCTGCTTGACCGCCTCCAAGCTGAGAACCGGCTCAATCTTTTCGAGCGGATGCTCATGTTCGTGAGATTTCAGGATGTCGATTTCGGTCTCGACGTTCGGATACCCAATGTCGAGTTGCACCAGGAATCGGTCCAACTGGGCCTCGGGCAAGGGGTAGGTCCCGTGAAACTCGATGGGATTCTGCGTGGCCAGCACGATGAAGGGTTGGGACAAGGGGCGTGACTCTCCGTCGATGGTGACCTGGTTTTCGTTCATGGCCTCCAGGAGCGCCGACTGTGTGCGGGGGGATGCTCGGTTGATCTCGTCGGCCAGGAGGATGTTGCAAAAGATAGGGCCGGGGTCAAACTTGAACTCACCACTCACCGGATTGTACACCGAGGATCCCAGAATATCCGCGGGCAGGAGATCGGGTGTAAACTGGATCCGCCGGAACTTGGCGTGCAGACTGCGGGCCAGGGCCTTGGCCAGCGTCGTCTTGCCCACGCCGGGGACATCCTCGATGAGCACCGACCCGCCGGCAAGCAGGGCCACGATAAGAATATCAATGGCATCGCTCTTACAATAGATGACGCTCTGAAGGTTCGATTTGAGAGGGATCAGGGATGGGTTTTCGTCTTGTTGGGCTGTCAATGTCAAATCTCCCTAGTCATCGTTCCCCTGTTCACGTCGAGGTGCTCCTGTCTCTATACTCGGCAGGGTTCCGCGGGTTCGGCCAGACTTTTTGTCGTGGGCTATCGTACACAGTGCAGTCTGCAAGTATACGGATTTGAGGCGTTTAGGGCAACCCGAACTCGTCGCGCCGACCCAGGGCAATTGACAGGAAAGAGGCGATCACCTAGACTAAGGCACTCTAACAAAACCATGATCTACTGCGGTCGGCTGCAAAGACCGATGCCTGTGTTGTCGGCAAAAAAGGTCCTCGACGTGCTTCAGCACGCCTCCGGTCCTTTTTCACCTGCCGCCTTGGC
>JADFHU010000595.1 GCA_022567055.1 Planctomycetota bacterium | reverse complement strand
TATCTTCAAACGGGGGGCGGTGGGGGTTGTTACGGACGGGGCGTACCGCGACAGCCCGGGGATTGCCGAGATCGGCATGGGGGCCTATGCGGCGGCGATGAACGCACACACCAACAAGACCATCCACTATCCAAGCGAGATCCAGGTGCCCATCGCCTGCGGCGAGGTGGCCGTGTTTCCGGGGGACATCGTGGTGGGGGACGATGAGGGCGTGGTCGTCGTTCCCGTTCGTCTGGCGGAGGAGGTGGCGACAGCGGCGGCGGCGATGGAGGAGAAGGAGCGCTTCATCATGGAGAAGATTCACGCCGGAGCGAGCATTGTCGGGATGTATCCGATGGACGAGAAAGCAGAAGCTGAGTTCGACGACTGGCGACGGGCGCCTATCGGTGAATCTGACCCGGACGGTGAATAATTCTAGCCGCAAACGCGCCGCTGATCGATTCGTACGCTGCGGCGTGGCCGCATCGCCGGGCACCACATCAGGTAGTCCTCCCGAAATGTCACGGCATTGATGATATATCGGGCATGGGTGGAATACCACACGACTTCCAGGCACCTGGTATATTGAGGTAACCGCTTGTAACTAAGCCAGTTAGGGGAAATCCTAGTATCTTTTCCTCATTTGGCACGGATTTTGGTTGTATTATTCTGGATTGTATTGGTGTTATTTTTGATATAGGGCACGAACCCAGCGTCGACGGTTCGGCGTCGAGCCTCTCCAGGAGTCGATCCCTCAACAAATCTTGCATATTATTCACGCATATACTGGACTTCATAATAGAAAATCGCCATGCAAAAGAAAAGCTGGATGGCTACACTCGCCTCTCATTATGACGATACCCGTCATTCATATCCTGAAGACCGGTTGATGATCCTGTTTGACATCGACGGTACGATTCTGGATATGCGCTATATGGTGTTTTACGTTCTGAAGGCTTTCGATAAAGAGCACGAAACGCATTTCTTCCAAAAGCTTCAACTTTCCGATATCACCGTACACGAAAATCAAGTGGATCATCTTCTGGCAACCTTTCAAATTCCCCCAGAAACGCAAAGAGAAATTATCGACTGGTATGATCAGCATCGCTGGTTGCCAGAGTATGTCTTTAACGCACACCATCCGTTTTCTGGGGTTCTGGAGGTCATTCGGTGGTTTCAGCTTCAGCCCAACACCTTTGTCGGGTTGAACACAGGACGACCCGAATCCATGCGGGATGACACCCTCAGGTCTCTGAATCAGTTGGGCGAGGAAAACAGAGTCCAATTTACGGACGAATTTCTGTATATGAGTCCTTACGAGCAGCACCAGAATGTCCAGGAGGTGAAGGCCTCTGGAGTCCGTCATTTTCAAAAGGCGGGCTATCGCGTCATCGCTTTTATAGACAACGAGCCCGATAATTTGAAGGCGGTTTCCAAAATCGATCCGAAACAGGAAATCCTCCTTTTCCATGCGAATACGATCTTCGAGTCGAAAAGGACCCGACTGCCTTCCGGTACGGTCAAGGGCAAAGAATACGATTTGACCGAACTTATTCCCGAGAGAGCGCTACCCCGGCAAATCCAACTTGCCTGGCACGGGATAAACGACGAAGTCAACCTGCGTCAATTCCTGGCCTCCGATATTCGCTGGGGCGAATGTGATGTCCGTATGGATCCGATAGATAATGAGGTGATTTTGCGACACGATTCTTTTGTAGACGCCCCTTTGAGCCTAGATGAAGAGTGGCTGGGGTTTGGTCGTCTCCTAGAACGTTTGTGTGACACAGACAAGTGCATCAAGATCGACTTGAAGTTAAACGGTCTGACGGATAGGGTCTTGGAGTTCATCGATACTTACTCTATTGAAGACTCCCGGTTGTGGCTAAACGGGGGTGTGGAAAACGTCAAGGAGCAGGGTTTCAGAAAACTGGCCAGCGCACATCCTCATGCGATTGTGCAATGCCCGGTAGATTTTTTGGCCCCTCTCATTTGCAGCGCCACAGACAAGGCGAAAGAGATTCTTGAGATGTTTACGTCATGGGGCATCAATCGCTTTTCCATCGATTGGCAGACTGAAAACCTGCACCCGTTCTTCGACCAAATGGACGAATGGGGATTTGAAGTCAACCTTTACAACGTTTCTGATTTGGAGTCATTTTTGCAGGCTGTGATTCTTGTGCCGCGTTCGATTACCTCCGATTTCAATTTTCCCAAATGGCACTACTATGGCAACGGTAGAGGGTCGGGGGAAAAGGGGGATCATTACGAATATCAAGAAAAGAGGAACTGAGGAGATCACCCATGCCTGAGAAACGCACATATGCCCCGAAGGAGCATTCTCCCCTGGCCAGCATTGAGGACTGGGAAGATTTTGTGGTCGTCCGCTATCCGGAAGAAGGCAAACCGGCGAATGCTGAAAAGGATAAAGACGCCTACCGCAATTACGACCATCCGGCGCGCGATTCTGTGCGCGAATTTTACCGCCTCAACCATACCTACCAGACCTACGACTTCGTGCGTGAAAAAGAGGCGGAGTTTCTCAAGTTCGACCGCAAAGAGATGATGCCCTGGGAAGCTGTGGAATACCTCAATACCCTGGTAGACGATTCTGACCCGGACATCGATCTGTCGCAGCTGGATCACCTTCTGCAGACGGCCGAAGCGATTCGGGCCGACGGACACCCGGACTGGTTCGTGTTGACCGGCCTGATCCACGACCTCGGAAAGGTCCTGTGCCTCTTCGGCGAGTGTCAGTGGGCTGTGGTGGGCGACACCTTCCCGGTTGGCTGCCGGTTTTCCAGCAAAATCGTCTACTCTGAGTTCTTCGCCCACAATCCCGATTCTCAGGTGGAGGAGTTCCAGACCCCCTGTGGGATTTACGAGGAGGGCTGCGGTCTTGATAACGTTCACATGTCCTGGGGCCACGATCCGTACCTCTACCACATCATGAAGGATCACCTGCCCGAATCGGCCCTCTATATGATCCGCTACCATTCCTTCTACGCTGCGCACCGGGAAGGCGAATACCAGCACCTGATGAACGATCATGACCGCGATATGTTTAAGTGGGTACAGGCATTCAACGCCTACGATCTGTACTCGAAAAGCCCCAGTCCCCCCAATCTGGAGGTACTAAGGCCGTATTACGAAGACTTGATCGCCAAATACTTGCCGGATACACTGAGGTTCTAAGGAGCTCTTGCCGCCTCTGTTACAACACAATGGCCGAAAAAAAGAGGTCGTGAGCCTATTCGCTTACGACCTCTTTATTTGTCAGCCACCTCGGCGTTCCGTGTGGCATCGTCATGCCGCGCCAGCGGCGGGATAGCGATGACCGATTCACGGATCGGTGCAGGTGTGATGGGGCCGTCTACATGGTCTGACTTTGGGGTTAGTGGATTTCAGGCTCCGGTGTCGCGCTCGCACTGCGATGCAGGAACACGAAATCACAGCCCTCGCTGGCCTGCGTGACTTGTTCACTGAACAGCTTGCCATAGCCGCGTTCGTATCGCGGTTTCGGCCGCCTCCAGTTTTCTTTTCGTCTGGCCAGTTCATCTTCATCGACCAGCAGATTCAGTTGTCGGCCCTCGACATCCAGTTCGATTCGGTCACCATCCTGGACGAATGCCAGGGGGCCGCCAAGTTGGGATTCAGGGCAGACGTGCAACACGCAAGCGCCGTAACTGGTGCCGCTCATGCGCGCATCGGAGATTCGGACCATGTCGCGCACGCCTTGGGCGAGCAGTTTTTTTGGAATCGGCAGCATGCCCCATTCGGGAAAACCCGGCGCGCCGATCGGTCCGGCGCTTTGAAGCACGATGACCGAATCGGCGGTGACATCCAGGTCCGGATCATCGATGCGGGCGGCCATGTCGTTGTAATCCACGAATACAACGGCCGGACCGGTGTGTTTGTGCAGACGCGATTCGGCGGCGGCAGGTTTGATGACGCAGCCGTCCGGAGCGAGGTTGCCGCGCAGGACGCAAACCGACCCTTCGCGGCTGACCGGGTTGTCGATGGTCCGAATCACCTGCTCGTCATACACCTCGGCG
>JADFHU010000044.1 GCA_022567055.1 Planctomycetota bacterium | reverse complement strand
CCACTATAACCTAGCCTGCGTTCAACGCGACCAGGGACTCCTCGCCGAAGCCATCGCCAACAACGACAGGGCACTGGACCTCGACTCGCAATTCGCGGAGGCGCACTGGAACCAGGCGATTTGTCACCTGCTAGGGGGTCAGTTCGAACAGGGGTGGCAGGAGTTTCAGTGGCGGCGACAGGTACCCCACCAGTACCAATACCCCCACCACCATAGCCAGCCCCTTTGGGAGGGTGGCCCCTTTACCGGTCGACTGTTTCTCCACTGCGAGCAGGGTCTGGGAGACGCGATACAGTTCGTGCGCTATGTCCCCCGGATCAAGGAACAGGGAGGGCAGGTCATTCTCGGCGTTTGGGAACCCCTGGCCGCACTGCTGGGCAACTTCCCCGGAGTCGATGAACTGCTTGCCCTTTCCTGGCATGCGGCACCCGACGTGGCGTGCGACCTACAGTGCTCCCTCTTGGATCTGCCCGGGATCTTCGGCACCACGGCCAGCCACAACCTGCCCAGAGACGCCTACCTCCTGCCCAATGCCGAGCGGGCAGAGCGGATCAAGCAACACATCACGGGTCCTGGCTACAAAATCGGGATTGCCTGGCAGGGGAGCCCCCGACATGCCAATGACCGCAACCGTTCTACTCAGCTGGCGACGCTGGAACCTCTAGCCCGCCTGACGGGTGTATCACTGTACAGTCTGCAGACCGATGCCCAAGACATGCGTCTGTCCCAGACCATGACTGATCTGGGCATCACGGATCTGAGCGACCAACTGACCGACTTTGCCGACACCGCGGCCGCCGTCGCCAGCCTGGATTTGATCATCACCGTGGATACCGCCCTTCTTCACCTGGCTGCCGCGATGGGCAAAAAGACCTGGGGGCTGCTGCCCTACAGCCCCGATTGGCGCTGGATGCTCGACCGGGAAGACAGCCCCTGGTATCCGACTCTCAAGCTCTTCCGACAGACGGCACCCGGCGACTGGCAAGGCATCATCGAGCGCGTCGTGCAGGAACTAAAGAAACAGGAAGGCGTCGAGTGACGTTCCGTCAAAAGAAAACGCTTGGGGGTCGTAGCGTTCGTACTCTTGCAAAGTTAGACATCAAGGTGCCCCAATCGCAATCCGAAGCACTGCGATGGTCGGCGGAAATCATTATGGAAAGAGCTTGCGTAAACTAAGCCACGGGACTGTCCCTTTAGTGGAGCGTCCAGCTAAGGGATCCCATGCCAAAGAATCTGGGCGAATTAGCGTCGGCACACTTGGAAGTTGAACCCATCCAGGCGTAACGGGGACTGTCCCGAGATCCGAATAACTTAGGTTGCCAATGAATTTGGACGGGAAGAAGGGCAGAATAGGAAGGGCTATCGCCAGAGATTTCCGTTCAATCTCTTCCGGTAAACTGCAAGGAGCAACAACGAATTCGCAATTAAGAGATACACTTGAAAGGCGGAGTTCTCAATGTTCCACTCCGGAATCGAAGGGATGACCAGCAAGACGCTCAGGAAACCGGCAAGGTAGGTGATACCCGTCTCGGTTTCCGGGTGTCGCCACGCCTTACGCAAGGTTGGGAGGCTGGCCACCCCGTCGCCGGTGGCCGCCAATAGGATCGCCGTTCTGGGCGAGTCGACCGCCGCCCAGACAATCAGTGCCATCAGGGACAGCGAACCGCAAGCGACGTCAAAGCGAGTCAGTTTCCAATAGCCTTCCCGATGGGCAAATGATGCCAGCAACACCAGGAGGGGGAGAAATCCAGCCAAGAAAATACGGGCTGTCACCCAGAGGTCCGCACCCGAATCGAGCGCGGCCGCTGTGCCGACGAGGGGAGCCAAAGCCCACATGGACCAAGTGACCCGGTTGGGCTTCGTCTTTCCAGAAAGCGTGTCCCGAATATAGGCATAGGTTCCGCCAAAACCAATGAGTGCGCTGAGGACAACAAGCCAATGAACAAAAGAGAGACCCAACATCAGAGTTGCTTTCCCTTCGAGGTGAGACGGTGTAGTGGATCGTGGCACATGGAGGCCAGCTCTTTCTCCCGTCGAAGATAATATTCTCTGGTTCGCAACGACACCCCTAAGAAGATAATGAGAAGAACGTTTCTTGCAATCCCCTGCAAGCTACAGTATATATGGACGACTCTCAAGATGAACTGTAGCGACCGCTGAGGAACTGCATGTTTGAGTTGAACGACAAGATTGCCCTAGTCACCGGGGCCGGATCCGGCATCGGTGAATCCATTGCCCTAACCTTTGCCCAGGCCGGTGCGCATGTCATTGTCACGGATCGTGACATCGAGGGCGGTCAGGCGACGACGCAGGCCATCCTCGATCAGCAGCAAAAGGCCGAATTCGTGCGTCTGGACGTCACGGATGAGGACGAAGCCGTGCAGCTCGCGCAGCGGGTAGTTGACCAACACGGCCACCTCGACATTCTGGTCAACAACGCGGGCATCGGACAGGTCGGCACTATCGAGCAGACCCGCGGCGAGGACATGGATCGGCTCTACGCGGTCAATGTCAAAGGGGTGTTCAATCTCTCCAAGGCCTTTGTCACGGGGATGATCGAGCGCAAGCGGGGAACGATTATTAACATGGCCTCCATCGGAGGGGTGGTGGGCATCCGCGACCGACTGGCCTACTGCATGACCAAATTCGCCGTGGTTGGCATCACCAAGGCCATGGCGCTCGATCACGCCGCGCAAGGGGTTCGCGTGAATTGCATTTGCCCCTGTCGCGTTGAAACACCCTTCGTTCAGGCCAGACTAAAGGAATACCCCGACCCGGAAAAGGCCTACCGGGAGATGTCGGCGACGCAGCCCATCGGGCGTATGGCACAACCCCAGGAAATCGCCGCGGCCGCACTCTATCTGGCTGCCGATGAGTCGATACTCATTACCGGCACCACCCTGATGGCGGATGGCGGCTGGAGCGCCGGTTGAGGAACCAGACAAAAGGAGAACGCCTGTGAAAATCGTTCGTTACTTGGATGCAGAGGATACCGCACGGTATGCTGCCCAGCAGAAGGACGGGACACATTTGGAGCTAACCGGAGATCTCTACGGAGAGCTGACATTGACAGACCGCCCGGCCCAGATAAAGAAAACCCTGTGCCCCGTCCAGCCGACGGTGATCTTTGGCATCGGCCTTAACTACAAGAGGCACGCCCAAGAGACAGGCGCTGCCCTGCCAGAACATCCGATCGTCTTCCTAAAGAACCTTTCCTCCGCCCAGCATCCCGGTGATCCGATATGTATTCCCACGCATCTGGCGAGTCACAAGGTCGACTATGAATGTGAGTTGGCGGTGGTGATTGGGAAGTCCTGCAAAAACGTGGCGCCGGAAGAGGCCTCCGACTACATCCTGGGCTATACCTGTGCCAACGATGTCAGTGCCCGCGATTGGCAGATCGAATGGGGCGGCAGCCAATGGAACCGCGGCAAGATGTTCGACACCTTTGCTCCCATGGGTCCCTGCCTGGTGACGCCCGACGAGATACCGAATCCCAACGCCCTAGCGATCAAAACCATCTTGAACGGTCAAGCCATGCAGGACTGGAACACGGATGACATGATCTTTGACGTGCCGGCGTTGGTCTCCTTCTTGAGTGGATCAACAACCCTGGTGCCGGGTACCGTCATCCTCACCGGCACCCCACACGGCGTGGGCATGGCCCGGCAACCGCCGGTGTGGCTAAAGCCAGGCGACACGGTGACCATAGAGATCGAGAAGATCGGGCAGTTGACGAATCCCGTCGAAAACGAGCCCGGCTGATGCCCGTGGCAGTGTCCCCGCACCCCACGCACCCAAGGGACTGTCAATGGACGAAAAATACGTAGCATCCGCCAAGATATACCCCACGGAAGTGTTGGGCAAGATGAGCCTGCTCGACATGCTGGAGTACTTCGTGGAGAAGGGGGCGATGCGGGTCTCCGATCTGCACATCAAGGTGGGCGTCCCCCCCACCTATCGGATTGACGGCGATCTGGTCAAGCTGAAGGGAGCCAAGGTGACGCCCGAGTTGGCGGAACAGTTGATCTTGCCGCTACTGAAGGGTAAGAGTACCGAGGCACTGGACCAGGGCAAGAGCATCGACTGCTCCTACCGCTACGGCGAGATTCAGTTTCGCATCAATATCTTCAGGGAGAACGACGGGCTGGCCGCCGCTATCCGCGCCCTCTCTCTCGACATCCCCTCGGTCGAAGACATCGGGTTTCCCAACACCATCTGGCAGGATATCGTCAATCGCAAACACGGCCTGGTCCTATTGACCGGCATTACCGGTGCGGGCAAGTCGACGACCATCGCCTCCATGATCAACCGGATCGGCGAAAAGAGGGCCACTCGCATCATCACGATCGAGGATCCCATTGAATACATCCTGCCCCAGAAGCACTCCATCATTTCGCAGCGGGAGGTCGGCCGCGATGTATGCACCTTCCAACAGGGACTGACCGAGATGATGCGGGAAGATCCCGACATCATCTTCGTGGGAGAGATGCGCGACGCCGAGACCATCATGATGACCCTGATGGCGGCCGAGACGGGTCACCTGGTCTTCTCTACCTTGCACACCCGCGATGTCACCGGGACCATCTCGCGAATTCTGGACTACTTTCCCGAAGGCCGCCAGGCAGAGGTTCGCAACCAGCTCTCACTGGGCCTGGCCTACGTCGTGTGCCAAAAGCTGATTCCCAGGAAGGACGGCAAGGGGCGGATCGCGGCGATGGAGATCCTCAACAACAACTACGCCTGCGCCAATTTGATCCGGACCGGCAAGATCGAGCAGATCTACACGCAGTTGCAGACCAGGACCCAGGACAAACCCGACCAAAAGATGATCACCCTGGAGAATCACCTGGCCCGCCTGGTCAAAGAAGACCATATCGATCTGCTCGAAGCCCAAAAATGGGTCAACAACATCAAGACCTTCACGGACTGCATGCAACGGGAGCTGTGAACGAGCCCGTCGTCCCCAGCCACTGAGGAGACCAGGGACCGAGGACCGGCTACAGACCCACAGACCACTGACCACTGCCCTCTCGCCATGACCATCGAATTCAACTGTCCCCACTGCGACGGGTTGATGGCCTTCGCCGACCAGCATGCCGGCAAGGGCGCCAAGTGTTCGACCTGCGGCCAGCATCTCATCATCCCCGACGAGAATTTCGCGAAGCCACAGGGTCTGGCCGAAGAAGAACCCGACCGGGGCGAACCACTCCCCGGCTTTTACCGGGCGGCCTTCGCCGAGGGATGGGGGCTTTTTTTCCGGCTGGGGAATGTCGTGCCGCTGATGTTCATCGTGGCGGTGGTCTGCTTTAAGTTTTTCATCGCCCATGTGGATTACTCGTTCACCGCGGGCGGGTTCCGCGTCTATTTGCCTATTGGACTCCTCGTGCGTGGTATCTGCTGGGGGTGTCTCTTCTGGTACTATCTGGAGATCATCAACAACACGGTGCTGAGCGACGACACCTGCGAATTGCCCGAGATAGAGATTGACGGTTACTCCGGGTTCTTCGCCAATGCCCTGCGCTCCGTATGGGTGATTGCCATGGCATTGGTGATCTGCATTCTGCCGGCGACCGCGGCAGACGGCCTTTGGGAGGAGGGATCCTCTACCCTACTCTCCCAGGTACTCACGAACGCAGGTCTTTTTATCCTTCCCATGCTCATCCTCGCCGTGGGGGTCACCCGGGACAGTACGCAACTCGTTCGGTTTGACTTAACCGTGCCGCCGCTGCTTAAGACTTTCCTTCCCTATCTATCGGTCGCGCTACTGATCATGATCGCGGCGCAGCTGCAGTTTCGAGCCAAAAACTACGGGGACAGCGCAGTCATCAACGCGAGTGCCCTCGTCAAGGCGAGCTGGCTCCTGGCACAACTCGGTCTTCAGATCCTCGCTATTATCGGCGCGCGCGCTTTGGGTCTGCTCCATCGACACTATGAATGTTTTTTTCGATGGTAGCGGGCTGGAGGCAGTGGCGAGTGGCTAGCAGTCATCCGACGACAGACCACGGACCCAAAGACCCAAAGACCCACAGACATCCATCGTCCCCGCGATTTCCATTGAAAAGGCATGGACAACCTGCTATTGGTGGGAGGAGTCAATCAGAAGGGTGTGTCGGGCGATCGCTCTGTGAAAATCCACAGGGAGGAAAGTCCGGGCAGGATAGGGCGCGGTGGTGGCTAACGACCACCGGGAGTAATCCCAGGGAAAGTGCCGCAGAAACGATACCGCCGATTCGTCGGTAAGGGTGAAATGGTGCGGTAAGAGCGCACCGCGGTGTTGGTGACAGCACTGGCAGGGTAAACCCCACCGCCTGCAAGACCAAGCAGCTGAGCGGGCCTTCGGGCCTCGTACCCGGCCCGGGTATCAACAGCGGGTAGGTTGCTTTGCGCATCGGCGCAAGAGCCGGCTGGCAACAGTCGGTCCAGATAAATGATCGCCGCCCGCCGGCACCTTGGTGATGGCGGGAACAGAACCCGGCTTACAGACACACCCTCTTGATTGACTATCGCGTCAAATCACCAAGTCATGGCAGCAGCAGCCACTTTATTAAGTGTTCCCCGGATTAAACCGATCTTGCAGCAGAACGATGTATTTTTTCCGAAAGAACGATGATTCTCCCCAGCCGCGCTGCAGGGTGGACCGGGCCGCGCCGCCTCCCCGGCACCTTCTTGTCACTGTTATAGGACTGTTCGGATTCCTGTGGTTGGGCGCCTACCCGCTGTATAACGTCCTATACGCGGCGTTCAGTGTCGGTCCATGGACCGACGCACTCCACGCCGGCCTGGCCTTGGCCTTCTGCCTGCTCTCCTACCACCTCCTCAGACTTCGAGAGTGGGCCCGTCAACTCCTGCTGGTCCTAAACGGCCTGTGCCTTTGCTGCCTGTGGCTGTATGAGTTCGGCATGTTCGTGGTACTGCCTTGGATCATCAATCGCTCGAGCAGCGAAAGAATCCTGACGCTCACGAGCATACAACAAAGGCTTACCGAGCGGATGCCCTCCTGCAGTCCAATTGAACTTGTCGTACTCCACGTCTACCTGCTCGGGTCGGTGATCATTCTCTGTCGTCGCCACACACAGCAGGTGTTCTGGACGCATCAGGAGGCTGAAGCGACGCCCTGTCCCCTGCGGGTAAAACTGGCCCTCGCGCTCGTTGGCCTGATCTGCACCGGGCAACTCACACAAGCCGTGACTTCAAACCTGCCGCTGTTACGCCGCAGTGCTATGGCATTAAAGATTCATGCCATTCCCCTGGAAAGCTCTCCCAGAGAGGACCCCTTGGCCTGTGCTCTTTTCGTGGTTCAGCAAGCTCAGACTGCGGACTCCCTGCAACGCCTCGGCTTACTCGACAGCCTGGCCAAGGCCTTTTTAGAAAGGGGAGATGTGAATCAGGTCGCGCATATTGCCGAGGCGGTCGTGAATGCCACTCAAGGCAGTCGACTCACCCAGGCAGCGGTTAGTTGCATGAAGACGGACAAGGACAAGGCCGACGCACTGCTGGCCCGGGCGCGTGCCCTGGCACGGAAAGATCCCGTTCCCGAGAGCCGGGACCGCCAGCTAGCCTCAGTGGCCTGGGGATACTATCAACTGGGCGACCGCACCCAGGCAATGGAGATTGTGGAGGTCATGATCTCTCCCGACGAAAGAGCCAGAGCACTTTGTGACATGGGCGCATCAGATCTGCGCAGACAAGAAAGGGAGCGGGGCATCGAGCTGCTCGACAGGGCCTTGTCGGAGGCACTGCAGGCCAAACACCTCAAAAACCGTGAAGACATACTGATAGAACTGGTCCAACTCTACCTGAAGGAGCGAGTCCAGAAGGCCGAACGCGTCATCGACTTGATCGAGTCCGCTTCTGCCAAGGCCTTGGCACTCTGTCAGAGCGCCATCGCCAAACGATCTGCCGCCCCCGAAGCGAGCCAACGCATCCTCTCTCAAGCCAGGTTGGCAGCCGCCCTGTCGGCCCATCCGGACGAGACACTGATCAAGATGGTCGATCAGATGGCTCAGGCGGACTTCGTGGAAGAGGCGATCTGTATGGCCGAGACGATCTACGATCCCTTTCAGCGGGCCGAGAGCCTGAATCAAATTGCAGGCCATCTGGCCCAGACAGGCCAAAGAGAGAGGGGTCTGGCCCTCTTGAACGAGATTGCCTCCACCCTTGATGCATCCGCCTCAGAGACGGACGACAATACCAGCTTTGTGACACTATTGACGCAAGTCGCCACACACTATGCCAGTCTCGGCCGCAAGGCGACGGCCTTTGAGATCCTGGACAAGCTCATTGGGATTGTACAGACCGGTCATTCCAGCTCACGGCAGGACGTGCTGCTCAGTGGCATTGCCAAACAGTATGCCCAGATCGGTGGGCTGGCCAAGGCCTATGGTCTCATCGAGACGATTGGCCAACCGGAAATCAGGATGCATGCGCTGGTTCATCTGCTCATCGAAGCCGATCACCCCAGTGTGTCCCGGCCCATGCGGGAGTTTCTGCTCGAGGAAATCGTCGCTAAGCATGCCGGGCTGTAGGTGGGGCTATGGGTCTATGGGTCTGTATCTGGTGGGTGGTCAGTAATCGGATGAATTCTAGTCACTAGTCACTTTTCCTTCGCCCGGTTATACTGCGGTCTTCCTTCAGCGCTCATGGATGCGGCCGTATGATGAGAGACAAACGAGGGCTTCAAGAGACAAGGTCGCCGGCCGCGGTGCTTTCAGAGCTGGCCCAGACGGCGTCCCTGGGACAGGCCCTGCGCTACAGCCGTCAGGCGCACCAGTCGGATCCTGACAACCTGCAGTACAAGCAGGATTACGCCGAACGCTTAATGGAGTTTGGCCGCGTTGAAGAGGGTGCGGCCCTCTTCAAGGAAGTCATCGATTCGGCGCCCGACGCCGCCGACCTCCAGTTCGGACTCCTGTGGAATCTTTTCTATCTGCCCGGTTATGACCGCCGTTTCTTCAGGAATCAGTACGCTCACTGGGCACAGATCTGCTATGCAGGAAGCTGCCCCGCCGCGTCCCACGCCAACGATGTGGATCCCGACAGGCGTCTAAAGATCGGCGTCCTCTCGGGTAACTTCCTGGCCAATTCCGTGCTGTCCCCCTTTGAATCTCTCTGGCCGCTGCTCGACCCGAAAGGCTTTGAACTCGTACCCTATGGCAATGTACAACAGCCCGACAGCGGTACCAAACGATGGCAAACGCTCTTTCCCGGTTACCGTGACATCTCGCACGTGACAGACCTGGAGGTCGCACAGATAATCCGGCAGGACAGCATTGACATTCTCATGGAAGTCGGTGGCTACTGTCGGGGCAGCCGGATCGGTGTTTTTGCGCTCAAGCCGGCCCCCGTTCAGGTGGACTACGGGGCCTTGAGCACCCTGGGACTGCCTCAGGTCGAATATCGTTTTTCCAGTCGGCTCCTGGATCCACCCGAGGCCCTATCGGACTATCTGGAAGAGACAGTCTACCTGTCCCCCTTCCTACCCTGTGTGCCACCGACGCCCTGTCCCGAAGTCGGCCCCTGCCCCGTCCAAAGGAACGCATACATCACCTTTGGCGTGTTCAGCAACCCGCGCAAGATCAATGCCAAAATGATGGGCCTGTGGTCACAGGTCCTGACGCAGGTGGCGCGGTCGCGATTAATTCTCAAGATGCCCTCGGGTTGGGATCCGGATGTTCGTGAGTACTATCTCCAGCAGTTTTCCCAGCGAGGGATGGATCCGGCTCGACTCAGCATTCACGGTGAATCGCGTTACGCCGACCACATGACCCTGCTGAGTCAATGTGACCTCTTATTGGACACGTTTCCCTTCAATGGGGCGCGAGGCACGATGGAGGCCCTGTGGATGGGTGTCCCCACGGTCACGCTTGTCGGTGATCTCTACGTGGCTCGATGCGGACTGGCCATGCAGAGCGGAGTGGGACTCGAAATCTTCGCGGCGACCAGCGACACGGAGTTTGTCGCCAAGGCCGTCAGCTTCGCGAGCCAACCGACCGAACTGGAGACGATTCGTTCCTCCCTGCGGGGCATGATCATGCGCAGTGGCATCGGTGACGGCCAGGCTTGGATTCAACAGTTTCAAGAGGGACTGCGTTACATGTGGCGCCGCTGGTGTTCCTCCTCGGCAGCCAGGCGTTGACGCAACTCGCACTCAACACGTCCAAAGAGGCTCTTCCAATCCCCGGGACCATCCGGGCGAAACAGGGTCATAGTCGGATACCAGGGATTGTCGGAACGACCCAGCATCCAGCGCCAGTCCGGGGCGAAGGTCAGCAAGCCCCAGCAGACCTTTCCCATCGCCCCCGCCAAATGCAGGAGGGCCGTGTCCACAGTAATGATGAGGTCCAGGTGCTTTAAGGCAGCGGCCGTGTCGGCAAAATCGTGTAGGTGCGGAGCCAAATCGATCACCGGAATGTGACCTCGGCACTCGGCCAGTTCTGCCGAAGCCGGGCCTTTCTGCAGACTGAACAGGCGCACGCCCGGCAACCGGGTCAAACGCAAGAAGTGTTGCGGCGCACAGGATCGACGGGCGTTGTTTCCGTTATGGGGGTCACCCGACCAGACAATACCCACATTCAGGCCGACCGCAGATATCCACTGGCGCATGTGCAGGACGTCCTTCCCGGAGGGACTCAGGTAGGGGACGTGATTCGGGATCGTCTCCAAGGTCGTCTGAAAGAGCTTTGCAGCGCCCAAGAGCGGCACATAGAGATCAAAGGGACAGTGGGGCAGGTGGGCCGCTGTCCGTTCGATCAGTTCATCGGCTCCGGCCACGTTCCGGAGCAAACGCCGCAGGGAGGCGGGTACCTCCAAGAGGACGGTCCCCCCGCGATCCTTGATGAGGGGCAAGTATCTCAGAAACTGCAGATTGTCCCCTATGCCCCCCTGCCACTGGACCAAGAGCCGCTGGCCCACGAACGACGTGCCGTCCCAGGGGGGCTTGGTGAACTCATCACCGTAGGAGAACCCCTTCAGACTGCACTCCCACCAGTCCCATTCCTGCCAGCCTTGCCGCAGCTGACCATCGAGGAGGTAGGTGTGACACAGATTCCACCGTGCCTCCAAAAAATCGGGCCGCAGCTCCAAGGCCCTTCGATTGTTTGCTATCGCAGCCGACAAGTCACCCTGTTCGCGCTGAGTGCTGGCCAGATTGTAATAGGCCTCCGGCCAATCGGGTCTAAGCTCGACCACCTGGCAGGCCAATCTTGCGGCGTCTGCTAACTGGCCCTGGTGCTGATAGGCGCAGGCCAAATTGCAGACAAACTCAGCATGATCGGGCCTGAGCGTGACGGCCTGCCGACAGTTGGAGATGGCCTGCTCATACTGTCCCAGTTCCATCAGGGCGACGCCCAGGCTGTCATATGCATCGGGATAATCGGGAAAAAGTTCGATGACGCGCTGATAGCGCCGTGCCGCCTCGGAAAACCGACGCTGTTGAAAGTGAACGTTGCCCAGCGCATAATGGGCTATGATGCAGGTCGAGTCTTGAGAGACGGCCGCCAGGTAGTTTTGTTTCGCCCGCTCCAGGCGTCCCGCCACGAGATGCTGCTTAGCACAGCCCAAGATTTCCTCAATCCCCGGCACGTCCCTGACCCCGAAATCATCCTTGATCCTGCGGCACGACGGTGTGTCGCACACTGGCATTAAGATTTAGTCTACTGGGAAGGACCGAGAGGGCAAGGGAAAACGGTAATCAGTAATCAGTAATCAGTAGGTCAGTAGGTCTGTAGTCGGTGGGTCGGAAGTCGGTGGACGGCTTAGGCAACACACTGATTACTGATTACAGATCACTGATTACTGATTACTGGACGTCGCCTAGGCGGACGCGTCGGATGCGCTCAGGTCGCCGGAGTCCTCTGACTCAGCCTTTGGGGACTCAGCGTCAGGTGAGGCGACAGATCGTTGCGGTGGCAGGTCGATCGCCAGTTTGCCCCGCGTCACTTCCAGGACCCATGCCTTCTTTTGGATCCTCCAGACAAGCACAGTGCGCGGCGCACGATCCTTGTCTCTAAAGGAGATGATAATCTTCCCGAAACCCAAGAGCCTCTCGCAAAAGTCACTGGTGTCGATACGCGTCGTATACTCCGCCCGGTCGACTTGTTCGCCTGCCTCGGTCAGCCCCTTCTGAATGTTCATGTAGTTGGGCGTAATGGTGTAGTAGTAAAAGAGCCCATGAAGCCAAGAAACCAGGATGATAAAGCAGCCGAATAGGGCCAGCAGCAGGTAGCCCATACCATTGATAGACAGGGGCAAGTTGCTCAACAGGCCCAAGAACCACATAATCGCGCCCCCTAGCTTCAGCAACAGCAAAAAGCATCCTACCGTCAACAGCGAGACCAGGATCACCTTAATGGTAATGTCATACTCCTCTACCAAGACGTTGAGGAGAAAAAGACAGAACCAAATACCTCCGATGAACTCGGGGCTGATGGCGTCGAAGACGGGCCAGCCGGTCTCCTTGAGAAACATCAAGACCGAGGCGAGAAAGGAGAAGAGGATAGTCGGAAAATAGAGAATTTTCGGCGTCCAATTGAAAATAATCAGCCAGTCATTGATGTCGGGCTCGTCCACCATGAGCTTTTGCATCTGCAAACGCGAGCGAAGGGTCTTGCGGGCAATCGCCCAGGCCAGAAAGACCAGTGCGATCAAGCCGACCACAATATAGACGGCGATCATTTTATCTGATTTCCACATGGCTCTTGTCCCTTGACATCGTAACCCGGAAAACGCCTGCTGCCCGACGCAGGCCAAGCATCTTACCATCACTGACGCACCCCGACCACATATCTTCAGACTGAATGCAATGCCCACTGACAGAGAGTCCTCATCCACCGGCGCCAGCCCCAATGACCCATAGACCCACGGACCCATAGACCGCTTTTCGTTTGCCCATGCCCTTCAATCCTGATAGCGTGCTGGGTTTTTGTGCCGGAGCCCTGCTACCCGTGAACGAACGTCACCAGAACAGCCAACCCCCAATGACTAAGTGGGTCAACATCCCCTTCGCGCCGAAACGCTGCCCCTTCTTCTACGGATGGGTCATCGTCGTCGTCGCGACCGTGGGTGTGATCGCCAGCGTGCCCGGTCAGACCATTGGTGTCGGCGTGTTCGCAGATAAGCTGATGACCGCCCTGGCCCTCTCCCTGACACAACTCAGTCTGGCCTACATGTTCGGGACGATTCTCAGCAGCCTGTTGCTGCCCTATGCCGGGTCAGTCATCGACCGCGTGGGGACCCGGGTGATGGTGGTCGCCAGTGCCCTGGGCCTGTCGGCGAGTCTTTACCTCTTTTCCTGGGCGGGGCACATCCCCAAGCTGGTGACCCAAACCGCGCCGACCATCGCCTTAACCGCCGGCTGCTTTTTTCTGATCCGCTTTTTCGGTCAGGGTTGTCTGACAATCGTCTCGCGGATCACGATTGCCAAGTGGTTCGACCACCGTCGCGGCCTCGCGACCGGCATTGCGAATATTCTCGCGGCCTATGCCTTTAACGCCTCCCCCATCCTACTGGACGCCTTTGTGCGTCATCTGGGATGGGAGCATGCCTACCTCCTATTGGCCGCTCTGGTGGGCGTGGGCATGACGGTGATTGGCTGGGTGTTCTACCGTGACAACCCGGAACAGTGCGCATTGGTCATGGACGGTCGAGACGATCCGGCCTGGGTCGAACGGATAGCGGCCCGAGTGCCCGTCCTCAAGAAACAGTTTACCCGAGGGGAGGCCCTGCGCACGTCTGCTTTCTGGATCTATACGGCGGGCATCGGCTGGCATTCCTTCTTTGTGACGGCGGTCAGTTTCCATTTAACGTCAATCGGTGCGGAGGTGGGGCTTTCGCGGGCACAGAGCTATGCGACCTTTCCCGTCATCGGCCTCATCAGCATGGCAACGGCGATACTGGCCGGCTGGATCAGTGATCATATTCGATTGAGGTGGCTGCTGCAGATCGCCATTGCGACGCAAGCGCTGGGTGCCATGGGTCTGTTTGACATCTCGACAGGGACGGGCAAGACGCTGTTCATCACCGGGTATGGGATCTCCACGGGCCTCTTCGGACTGCTGGTGACCATCGTCTGGCCCCGCTACTTCGGACGGGCCCACCTGGGCGCCGTCAGCGGCATGGTCTCCTCGATTCTCGTCTTCTCCAGC
Organism: Planctomycetota bacterium; assembly: GCA_022567055.1. Classification (GTDB taxonomy): domain Bacteria; phylum Planctomycetota; class Phycisphaerae; order Sedimentisphaerales; family Anaerobacaceae; genus JAIPFM01. The sequence goes on along the minus strand of JADFHU010000044.1, from coordinate 678 downwards.
GCCCTGGGCCCAGTCCTCTTCAGCGCGCTCCACGATGCCACCGGCAGTTTCCGCGGTGTGACGATCGCATCAGTGGTGGTGTCCTGCCTGCTGTTCCTACCCACGGTGTGGGTACGCAATCCACAGGGGCGAGCTTAGAGCACCTACGCAAAATGAGTCTGCATTCGAGCGACTTATTTTCCCTCTGGACGGCGTCAGGCTCCATCGACCATCCTCGGATGGCCTGCTTCGCCTTCCTTGCCAGAGGCAAAAACGTTCGCTCTCGGTGCGACGATCATTTTGTGTAGGGGCTCTTAGAAAACAGTAATCAGTGATCAGTCGTCGGTAGTCAGTTGAGGGCCAGAGTGAGGCGATTCTCGTCAGCGTAAGGGATCTTGCAAAACGTCTGTTAGGGCGTGCAAGACAATAAGTTATCGAATTATCCGCTCAGATTTAGGTTGGATTTGGTCGTGATCGATTGAGCGAAGCCGGAGGCGTAGTGGGCCTACGTTGAGGATCTCGCGATTGAGGAACGGCCGAAGACGACCTGAAGATGAGATGGAGAATCGGTAAGTTATTGTTTTGCGTGTCCTTGGCCGCTAAGCTGTGGCGAGCAGCGCGGTAGTTTGGTGCAAGGCTCTTTCTGAAAACTCCATCGTCGGCCCGAGAGCGAGCAGTTTTTTCTCCTGGCAAAGACGG